>JAEHCK010000113.1 GCA_020696345.1 Thermoplasmata archaeon
TATTGACAGGGAACATTAGGTATTGGTCATACGAATTGAAAGCGCAAGAAAGAAGAACATCGGAAAGCCGTATGGGGGAGAACCACATGTACGGTTTGATGAGGGGGTGGTGGACGTAAGCCCACTGCCCTACTCTACCTTTATTCATTGTCCACCATTCACAATCCATAATTCATGAAATTTTTCAACTAACCAAGTAGTGTTAGTTAATCCCATTTTCCGCTTAGCTTAATTCGATCCTAATTAGAGTTTGAGCTTTCGGCTCCTAAGTTGTAAAACACTTGTGCATCACTTGGGTGGTATTCCCCCTCACCCTTAATTGTATATAAGATCGTGGTGGTCTCCCCTACTTTGATCTCATTTATTTTCCATGTAAGTATGGTCCCTTTGTTAGGTTCAGGGATAGTCTCGGGGTCGATGGTGTAGTTGGAACCCGTGAAATTGTTCGGGAGAATATCTTTTATTATCAAGTTTTTAATGGGTTGGTTGCCGCGGTTCTTGTATAGGATCCCAATATTATATTCTCCGACCTGCGAACCTTGTTGGATCGATTTGCCGATCGAGAACCGTCTCAGTATCTGTTTTATGTCGATGATCGGAATACCGCCCCTTACCTCGCCGGAGACGACTGGCCCTGGCAGCTGTGGTTTTCCATCTACCTCGGCTTTACCAATGATCTTCGAATCAGGTGTGGGCTTGACCAATTGTGTGGTGTATGTTATGATGATCCGTTCTCCTTTTGCAAGTGCACCACCATAATGGGTAAGATCGCTAATATGGAACGACAGTAATTGGTCATCGGAAACGTCCGCATCTTCAGGTTTTACTGTCACCTTTACATTATTAGTAATATCAATTGCCCCGCGCTCCACCCTGAACGATGTGGGTGTAGCCATAAATTTCGGTATCAGATCGCGCACAAGAATATGTTCCATCGCAGCGGAGCCTATATTTCCGATCTCGATGGTTGCTGTAATATCGGTAACTCGGCCGGAAACCGCCATGTTTTTATCATAGCTCTTTTTAAATGCCAAGCTTGCGATCTTGAATAGTCCGCTCTCTTTTGTTAAATTCAAATTTAATTCCTTGGAGATTCCAGGGATCACATTCAATACAACAGTTTTAATAAACGTCGGCTGATCTTTACCTTCAACTAACCATGTTTTGGATTCCCAGCGTTTATTGGGTGGTATTGGTATGTCTGGTTTTACAAGATTAAGATAGATATCCTCTGTCTCCGGATCTTTTACCTCAACCCTTAGTATCTCAACCTCGAATGTCGATGTGTTTTCACATACAAAATTACAGAGCCATTTGCCCGGGTCTTCTGTCTCATCAGCTTCTACAAAATACATGTTCCGGCACATGGCATCATAAGATGTAATTATGAAATTAGTAATTGTATCCCTTGCCGATGCTTTTACAATAATGTCACCCATGGGTGTCTCATCCTTGGTATCTGCATCCAGATCACCTTCATATTTCAAAATATGGACCTCACCAGTCATTAATTCATCTAGTCGCCAGATAAGATGACCTTCCTTTACCGCAGCATTCTCAATACTCTGGTCTGTTAAGGTAACGTTCTTGAGTTTGTCGGGTATCATCTTTTCTACAATCACGTTCTTATATGAAATTGATGATAGATTCTTGAGTTCGAGGTTAAATGTCACATGTGCATGTTTATCCTTTTCCAGAATTACTGATTCCGGGTATTCGGGATGTGTGGATATCGTTTCTTTAATATTTATCGAGGGCACATAATGATCGATTTTGTATTCTTTGCTTATTTTTTTTGTTGGTTCAAGTTCTGTCGATATAATATTATTAAAATCCAGAACTGCAAGATCGGTCTCATCATGGAGATTGACATCAATATCCCATAGTCGATCATTATCGGATAGATTGATAATAGAAACCGTACCTCTGGTTGAATGCATTTTTAATTTATCTGATGGTGAGATTATTATGTCCTCTTCTTCTTTTAACTGTATCATGGCTCTGGAATCATTGGAGAATTTGATGGCGCTAGGTGTAATTCTTGGCACTTCCACTCTGGGCTTCGGTGGTACTACAACTTCGCGTATTATCTCTTTTTGAATTACGGTGTCTTCATATTTATCGTACATGAGTGCACCGGTATTCGGATCCAATTTGGCTCCCGCTTGAGCAAAACCGGAATCCGGTTTTAAATGTGAGTAATCCCTCAACTCTTCATATTTATAAGGTATCCTGCCTACCAGACGCCTTTTAATTTCTACTTCATCATCTTCTGACATTTCATAACCTCCAAAGGGAATCTGCCTACCCCCATCAAATTGACATTAAATTAATATGAAGTTAGATGTATGGATTAATAATATATAATTCTTTTTTTTATGAAACCATGAAACCAAAAATTTAAAGTTTCCACACTGTATATAATGTTCGATGATTCCTACTTTAGCCATTTCAATACTAATTCTCACTTCAACTTTGGGGATTCCTGTTCAGTTTAACATGGATAATAATATTGAAATGATGTCTAATGACGATTGCGTAATGATCGATCTCACTCCCGTTAACCTTTTTTCCAGAGAGCTTGAAATGATATTACAAACAGATGAGGGATTAAGTATTGAACACGATGTTATAATTCAATTCAGAGACGAAATTACTAATAACGAAATTGAAGTACTAAATGAATTGAACATTCCAATTAGGCATAAATTCAAAGTTTTGAATGCAATTTCTACTTTGGCGAAAGGTGCCGCCCTCAATGAGCTTGTTGAAAATGATTTTGTATCTGTATCACATATAGAACTAAATTACCCCATGATACCTGACATGGAAATGTCGCTCAGCGTAATTAATGCCACGAAAGCTTGGGACAGTGAAGTGGTCCGAAATTTGCGCTCACTTGGCTATATTGATGGCTCAGGTGTTACAGTTTGTGTGATCGACACAGGTATTGATGCGTCACACCCTGATTTGGATTATGGACGAAAAACCCTTTTTAATCTGCATGATGTAGGTGATGCCAATTTCGTCGAAACCGAAAATTCAGATCTAAACTACGGTCACGGCACACATGTAGCTGGTACCGTAGCGGGTAATGGCGATGCCTCGGCGGGAACACGTAGTGGTGTTGCGCCAGGGGCGAACTTGATCGGCCTAAGTGTATCCATTCCTGAACAAATGTCCACACCAAATGTTGAAACCTATATATCCGGACTTGAATGGGTCTATGAACACTCCAAGCCAGGGCAGAATACTTGGAATATTAGATGTGCCACAAATTCTTGGCATTCGTCGGTTGGAGAATATGATCCTGATTCTGCACTTGCCATTATTACAGAGAAACTGGCATTTGATAACAATGTAATAACCACCTGGTCGGCTGGCAATGATGGCCGAAACGATCCTGAAGGAAACACAATAACCACTTCTCAACAAGGTAATACACCCGTAGCGATCATGGTAGCCGCGTACGAGCGTGACGGGTCGGCTGTTACTGATTTCAGCTCACGCGGCCAGGTGGGTTTGAACCACACATACCCTGATCTTGGCGCGCCTGGTAGATCGATCTGGTCATGTGCGGCTAGAAGAACATTGATTTCAGGTGGCTCATATATCGGTGGCAATACAAATCCATACTACCTAGCTATATCCGGCACATCAATGTCTACACCACATATTGCCGGAACAGTTGCACTTTTATGGCAGGCGGCTCCATCTATGAAAATAAGTTATATCCACGAGGATTATAGCGGTGATGAATCGTCGTGGTGGACAAATCCCAGAACATACGTGCATGAAGTTGAGCTGATACTCGAAGGGTCATGTAAATATCTCGAGCCAACCGAGGAGCATGGAGTTTTAGTGGAAAATAAGAGCACGTTACCAGGGTGGAATGGCAAGCCTACGGATTATGTCCAGGGGTATGGTATAGTTGATGTGCAAAAAGCAGTTGGAATTGCATTAGCTCTGGAAGAGCTCAGGACGAAATATCCCGATGAGAATATCTCTGTGTTCGATGCAATTGAGAACTATGAAAAGATATCCTTGAAAAAGAATGTGCAAATGAGGACTAATGTACTCAATACATTTTGGAATGGTGAATATTCAAGATTCCAAAGTTCGCGTGGTATACCCCTATCATCTGTAAACCAAACAAAGAAACTGTTCATCCCTGAGGATGCCTCGGAAGTTGTGGTGGACCTATTTTATTCAGCTGTGGATATGAATGACCTTTCTGCGGTTGACCTGACAATTAATATTGATTTCGGTGATGACGGAACAATTGATTATTATGGTGATCTTTCTCCCGGTGGCGGTGGTGCTAAAACATTTAATATTGCTGTTTCGGAAAATGACGGTAAGGTGTGGGCTTTTGATATTGTGGGTCAAGGGTTGAAAATACAAAAACCTTTACAAGATAACAATTATGTTGAACTCAGAGCGGAATATGACATTAATGTTAATATTTATTTTGAAACCGATGTTCAAATCAATTTTACCCGTACAACATCGATCTATTCCAAATTAGGATTTGGTGAACCGTTAAACGTTGGTGCGGAACAATATATCAACAAAACAGTCTTTCTATATGATCTATCAAATGTCGAATATACACCTAATGAACCAAAGTTACCCTCTGATGAGGGGTCAGAGTTTCCTTATATGTTTTGTTTAGCCGGTTTAGTTCTTGTTGGTATAATATGCACTTCGGTTGTAATATTTAAAAAGATAAAACAGAAAAAACAATACTGAATCTCTAACTCAAAAACCAATCACTCTTTATATTTATGATACCCCTTCAATGGCTTCCAATTTTTTTTAGGTTTTTTTTCAGGCATTTCGGATTCTCCGGGCGCGACCTCCCGTGCTTGTGCTTGTACATTTATTGGTTGTGGCCGATCTAGCTTGGCTGACATCTCACCAGCACCACTGGAATATTTCTTGCACCCATAACAATACCAACGTTGAAAGTCTTTAATAAAAACCAGTCCATCACCGCAAATAGAACAGACATGCTGTTCCACACTATTATTGGAATATTTCGATGGCATGCGCTTCGAGATATGATCATTTTGGCTCGCGTTGTATCTACCGGAACCTCGCCCATTGTTCTTGACCCTCACCGAGTTCGGTCTTGGGTCGTATTCTCCGGAATCATTATACGCCTCGGATAACGGTTCAACGATCGCTATTTCATTAGATTCATCTTGATCATAAATATCATCAACATCCTCAACAATTTGATCGTTATCTGTAACAACGAATTCATCGAATTTATTGCCACAGTTTGGGCATCTGCTCGCATCTTTTGGAATAGTCGCACTGCAGAAAGGACAACCATATTCGAATCCATCGGACTCTGTTGATGTTGATGTTGACCCTGATGCTGATCTCGGTGCAGATACTGACTTTGATACTGACGTTGAGCTTGATTGTCTATTTTCGTATTCAGGATCATTAAATTCGACATCTTCTATTTCCTGGAATTCTTCAGTGTATCCAACAATTTGTTTCTCCAAATTATCCAACCTGTTATGGATATCATTAGCGAACACCTGGAAATTTTCTAAGAATGACGCTAAATCCGATGCTGGAATATTTTCCACAGATCCACCTTTAGATGCATCTGTGTTTGAAAAGTTCATGCGGCGATCCTTATCAAGGCTCCCGCTTAAGACCTTTTTTATATATTCACTCCTGGATAGGTCACCACGATGTTTGTCCAGAAGTTTCAATAATTTTTTATCTATTTCTACATTAAGTTCCTTTCTCATTTTACCCCTATCGTACTATCACTAAACCATATTTGTAAACAAGAAAAAAAGAGATCAGAGATTGCCTAAGGCGAATTACATTATAATGCAATTTCGATTTCAAGTTTTTCTGTTAATTCTTTATATCTATTTCTAATGGTAACTTCGGTAACGCCCGCAATATCTGCAACCTCACGTTGTGTTCTGCGTTCATTGCAAAGTATTGAAGCTATGTAGATCGCGGCTGCGGATACGCCCGTGGGGCCGCGACCGGATGTAAGCTCTTTATCATCAGCTTTTTTAAGGATATCAGCAGTTCTGCTCTGGACTTCACCGCTTAGTTTTAATTCACTACAGAATCTAGATATGTAATCTTGCGGAGATGTTGGCATTAATTTCAATTTAAGTTCACGTGTCATAAATCGGTATGTTCTGCCGATCTCTTTACGGCCAACGCGAGATGCACTTGCGATCTCGTCAAGAGTTCGTGGCACATTACACTGTCTACATGCGGCATATAACGATGCCGCAACCACACCCTCGATACTCCGACCACGTATAAGGTTTTTCGTGACAGCTTTACGATAGATCATAGCGGCGGTCTCACGCACATTTCTCGGCAGACCCATGCCCGAGGCCATGCGATCAAGTTCGGAAAGCGCAAAAGCCAAATTTCGCTCGGTTGCATTGGATACACGGATCCTACGCTGCCATTTCCTTAACCTGTATAACTGTGCACGGTTTCTGGTGGGGATACTTTTTCCATATGAGTCCTTGTTTTTCCACCCGATCTCGGTGGATAGCCCTTTATCGTGGATGGTATATGTCATTGGCGCACCGGTTCGCGCACGTTTTTCGCCCTGTTCCGCATCAAAAGCGCGCCACTCCGGGCCTTGGTCGATGAATTGTTCATCTAGGATCAACCCACATTCCTCACATACCAGTTCACCACGTTCATAATCACGAACCAAGTGTGTGCTTTCACATTCCGGGCATCTATTTATTTCATCAACACGGCCTTCTTTGGTCTTCGTTTCCGTTTCATTTTCCATTAGATCACACTCCCAAACATTCTATTTACTTATATATACCTCTGTTCCGATCAAACCGAAAGATATCTTTCGATTTCTATGGGGGTAAATTAGAATATATGGTTTTTTTACAGGGCCGATGATCTGTTGTATTTTACCAAGCGCTTTTTTATGTTTATCAACAACGATCGTGCCTAGTTTTGGTTTATAACTGGTTCGTACCAGAAACTTGCCGTTGAAGATAACATCCTCTATCTTACCCATATATTTCATTAGTTTATTATCTCCTGCCCTATTAAACCACAGTGGGGTAAACCTAAATTAAATAATAGTATAAAAGCTTTTCGTAAAAATTAATATTTGGAAGGAACTTATTTATATATTTTCTGTTTTTTTTAATTTCGGGTTTATAAAATATTCGATGGTTTTATTAAACACTTTGCAACAATATAAAAGGTTTTTCCGTAAGTTTTAATTATAAAGAGAATTGCCTAATTACATATGAACGGAATACGCAATTTTTTTTTCTAGATATTTTTAACCTGGGGGAATAAGATAACTTCCTTGATCGATCTCTGATCGGTTAATATCATTGTAATCCGATCAATTCCTATGCCCAGGCCGCCAGTTGGCGGGAAGCCAAACATCAAGGCATGAACATAATCATAATCGAGCATCTGTGCTTCCGAATCGCCCAGGGACCGTCTTCTATCCTGGTCACAAAAACGATCGTATTGATCAAATGGGTCGTTAAGTTCGGAAAAACCGTTGGCAAACTCCCAGCCGTTTATAAATAGTTCAAACCGTTCGGTGTACCCTTCGGAATCACGGTGTTTTTTCGCTAACGGTGAAACTTCGATCGGGAAGTCGGTAATAAAAGTTGGTTGTATAAGGTCGTTTTCAACCAGACCATCGAAAAGTGTCACAAGAAGCTCACCGCGTGTAATGTTATCCGAATCCTCAAGTTCTAATTTATTAGTGGCTGCAAGGTTTTTTAGTTCTTCAATGCTCATTGAACCGAAATCGGCGTCAATGGCCTGTGAAACAGCATCTTCCATCGAAACCCTACGCCAAGGTGGTTTAAAGAATAAGGTTTGATCACCAAACTCAACCTCGTATCCGCCCGTAAGGTCAAGAACTAATTTTGAAATGAGTTGTTCGGTCAGGTCCATCATATCATTATAATCAGCATATGCCTGATATAGTTCAACCATGGTAAATTCAGGGTTATGCAGAGTATCGATATCTTCGTTCCTGAAGTTCTTCCCAAGCTCGAACACGCGTTCAAACCCGCCCACGATCAGACGCTTGAGGAAAAGTTCGGGTGCAATACGCAGAAAATAATCCTGGTCAAGAAAGTGATGGTGCGTAATAAACGGTCTGGCATTTGCCCCGCCATACACTGATTGTAAGATGGGTGTTTCAACTTCCAGGAAATCACGGTCGGTTAAGAACTGGCGAGTTAGACTGATGATCTTTGAACGTTTAACAAAGTTCTTTTTCACATCCTCATTTGCAATAAGGTCCAGGTATCGTTTGCGGTACCGAAGCTCGATATTCTGCAATCCGTGATATTTTTCGGGAAGCATGGCCAATGACTTTGACAACAGCTTATAATCTTTTACAAAGATAGTGATCTCGCCCATGCGCGTTCTGAAAATGTTGCCGCTTACACCAAGATGATCGCCAACCTCGATATGGTTCTTTATTAATTCGAACTTATCCTTACCCAAGTCGTTCATGCGAAAGTAAAGCTGCACTTTACCCGTAATATCTTGTAAGTCCATGAAAATTACTTTTCCATGGCCGCGTTTTTGCATTAGTCTGCCCGCAGTGGTTATAGTTTCGGATGATGGGTCTTCACCGATATCTTTGAAATTATCGTGAATATCGTTTATCATTAATTGTTTAGTAAAATTGTATGGATATAGTGTTACTCCAAGCTTGGCAAGCGCCTCATGGTGGGTTAACTTATCCTTATCATACAATTCTTTTAGCTTCTCGTCGTTTTTATCAATATCTGTCAATTGGCATACCTACCAGTAGTAGTGATTTATTTACGGATAATACTTAATGTTTTATTAAAGCTATTATAATTTAATAATTAATGATTTGATAAATTCCAAGTTCCAAATTACAAGCTCCAAAACCCAAATCACAAACCTTGTCGACTCTCGACACTAGACTCTCGACTCAAGACTCCCTAAACTCTCCCACCCTTCCACTCACACACTCTTAAATCAGTATGTAATTAATGATGAGTGCGGGAGGAGCGATTCGAACCGGAAACTTTTTGGCAGCATAGTGCGCTAGCTTACCCCTCACAAAAAGTTTTACGGTCATCCCAAAACTCGGGGTAAGCCTGCTCCTATGCTGTAAGTTATCGATAAAAGGAGTGTTGTTTGTTTTTCAATTCTATATAGCGTGAGTATAAATCACGCACTTTACCCTTTACTATGAGGTATTAATAATAAAAATCGAAAGGGTTAAAAATAGAGTGCGGGAGGAGCGATTCGAACGCTCGAATGCCTACGCAACAGGGTCCTAAGCCCTGCCCCTTTGACCAGGCTCGGGTACTCCCGCAATTGTTTGATCAATATCGGGCAGAAAGCAAATAACTTTTAAGTACTAATTTTTTGGGTTTTTCTTGCGTGTATATTGCACCAAACAATCTTAAAAGATATTTCATGTGGTTCGATCCTTGAAAAACTTATTCTTCCTCATCTTCTTCGTCTTCCAACTCTTCTTCCTTGTCTTTCTTTGGTGGTTCAAAGGGATCTTTTCCTTCTTTTGGCGGACCAAATATGTTCTTCCTGAATATGAAAAGGAAATAAATGACCAGAATTATTAGGATCGTAACGCTTATTATTGTAATCATATTGAAAAGTGAAGTATTTTTTTCTTCATCCTTAGTTTCATCATCATCGTCCTTGGGTTCAGGTTTAGGTCCTTCGGTCGGTGTTTTGGTTATGGTAATATTCACATATGCTTTGGTACTTTTACCACCTGTATCAACAACCTCCATTGTGATCTTATGATAACCTGCACTTAATATCTTATTGGTCAATGTCCTGCCCGTACCCAGCCGACCAGAGATATTGGATGACCAAATGAATGTAAGTTTATCGCCATATGATAGGTCAGCATCATCACAACGACCCTCGAAATATATCGGAGTGGAATCATTAATATTGTATCCCTCGGTGGGAATTATGATCTCGGCATGTTCCGGTGCATCGTTTACTGCCGCGACCGTTACCACCAGATCGTCATAGATCGTATGGTTCAGATCGGAAGCATAGAAAATTAATGTCTCTTTGCCATTCCAGTTCTTTTCCGGTATTAATAATACCTTCCCGGTCTCCTGAGATATCTCTACCTGTATGTGGTTTTGTCCCTTGCACTCAAAAATAAGCTCATCATCGTTGGGATCCTTGAACCAATTATTAAGGTTGATAGAAGAATTATCCGGAGTGTCCTCGGTTATTTGAAGATCTTTTAATGGTTTGTATATCGCTGGCCCAACATCACCAACCAAGGTTGTAACCGAAAGGATTTGGGAGAATTCAGATTCGTTCGGTATCTTGTCATAAGCACTGATGACATAGTAATAAGTTGTGGAACCCTTCAAATGCTCATCAATATACGCTCCATCTCTAATGTAATTATTTCCATTTACAGGCTCACCCCAGTCTGATGGGTTCGATGACGTGTTTCTATATACATTATACCCTTTAATGTCAAGTTCGAAATTTTTATTCCAAACCAAAGAAATTGAGTTGGCAGTAATTTCTTCTACAGAAAGCCCGGTGGGTGGTGATGGTGGCACCGAATCATCGGGAATGCCGCTGACAACCTTGGAGAACCCTGAGGTTTGGTTTAACACATCTATTGCTCTAACACGATAATAATAGGTTACACCATTTATTAGGCCAGTATGGTCAAACACATTTGTTGGATATTCAATAGCCGCCAGTAATTCCCAATCGGTTGATGTTCCGATCTTATAGAAGAGCTCGTATGTTACTGTGTCACCATACACGGGCATCCAAGTCAGATTTAGGCAATTGCCCTCAGGATAAACATCCACTTCAAGGTCTTGCGGTACATCTGGCACATAATTCACGGTAATATTTACATAATTGGACCAGGCACTCTCAAAATCGTTATTATACGCTTTTACACGGTAATGATATATGCCATTTGGATTAGATATAATATTATAACTAACCCCGGAAGTTATGAACGTTTCATAAAGCGGCTCAAATAATTCATTTGCCGCTTCTTCCAATATAAAGCCAAGTGTATTTCGAGTTTCATTCCAATATAGAGTATACGTACCGTCCGAATCTATTTCACCAGACTCGACCAGATCTTCCAGTTTCGGTGTTCCGGGATATAGCCAGCCGGAATACCGTATAAATGGGTATTTATCTATGCCCAAATGAGGGATCTTGGTATCGCCTATCCCGTCACCCACGATGCGGCCGTCGGCGCCGTTATCCGAACCGGTATAATCAGACCAATGATTTCCCTCTTCATAATAATTATACCAATAATTAATGTAACTGGCATTATTGTTGTCTTCGGCCTGGATATTATTATTCATTATATTATTATGATAAACGCGGTTATTATTGCAGTTTAAGCTTATATTTACACCTACATTTGTATTACCTGAAATTAGATTTCCCAAGATATTATTACTTTTCGAATTAAGATAGACCTGTATTCCATTAATATTATCCGAGCAATTATTGTCTTTTATAATGTTCGCATCGGAATCGCGAAGATAAATTCCAAAATCAGAGTTCTTGGAAAACAAGTTGTTCTGAATTAGATAATATTCAGAATAATTAAGATGAAGACCTCCGTTATTATTTGTGATTTGATTATTTAAAATTGTATTTTCCATAGAATAATATCCATAAAATCCATATCTGGTGTTAGAGTCCATAGTATTGTGTCTTACAATGCAGAATGTACCATTATGGAAATAGAAACCATCCTGTTGGTTTGAATTACAAATATTATATTCAAATGTGTTCTCGATCCCAAGCCAGTTACTTACCAGCGTATAACCAATGTTCCTAATGCCAGATATAACATTTAGAGAGCAGCTATTATTAGCTACAGTATTATTATTAGAATCGGTCATATTAATGCCGGTCTGGTTATTATAATCACAGATATTCTTTTCAATTGTGTTATGGTCACCATGCGGGACATGGGAATAGCCAACATATTCACCCATGATTACAATGCCGCTTTGATCGTTCGCCGAGCAATTATTATCTATCATTGTAGAATATTCGGATAGATGGTTATTTATTCCATTCCCATCGTTTTGTGTGCATGTGCTTTCCATAACTGAGTTAAAGTCGGCATTGTTAATATTAATCCCATCGCCAATGTTGAATTTGCACTCGGTATCTTTAATAGCATTTGTTTCAGATGAAGAGAGGTAAATGCCATGGTTGGTGTTTGAATTAAAGCGGTTATGATCGGAAATGGTGTTTGAATCGCTGTTTGATAGTGATAGGCCATTTAATTTGTTTGAGTTGCAGATATTATTTTTAATAGTGTTGGAGTTTGATGGGTTCAAGTAGATACCATCCCGTTGATTCCAATTACATGTATTTTTATAGAGTATGGTGTAATCGCAGGATATGAGTTTGATACCGTTTTGCACATTGGAATTGATCGTATTATTAATGATTTGGTTTGAATCCGAATCACTTAGAACTAAACCATCACGGCTTGTATTGATACATTTATTGTCCTTTATGATATTATTGTCAGAGTTCCATAAATTGATGGGTTCGCTATTATTCAAGCATGTGTTGTTTATTATTTTATTATTATTTGAAAAGCCAAGAATTATTCCCGCACCCTTATCACTAAAGTTTTGGTTCTGAACCGTTATGTTCTGGCAGTTGATCAGTATAACCTGGCCACCACCCAAGGGTAACACGGTATTTTTCACATCATGCATGTAATAAACAATTTCATTTTTCACGGTATTGTTCAGATCAAAATTATGAACCCAATGTTCCAATTTATTGCCTTGTATCGAAACCCCCGAGGAGATCATCGAATTATTCATAACCGTATTATTACCGGAAGATTCGAGAATCATAGATCCACAAGTATTATTGGTTAACATATTTGAATTGGAGTTTTCTACCAATCTAATATCGCCAGTGTTACCGGATCTATAAGTATTGTTTATGATCGTATTGTTGTCTGAATTGCTGAGATATATGAAATCACTGACGTTCGTGGCAGTATTGTTTCTGATCTTATTATTGTTTGAAAAACCCAGTATTATTGCTGTAGTTATATTACTGAAATCCAGATCCTCCACGGTTATATTTTCGCAATTAAATAGTATGATCTGACCGGTATTACCGGGAACAATACTATTATTTACATTATACCAATAAATTATTGTTTTGCTATCCATAGTATTATTTAGATCAAAAGTTTGGTTCCAGTGCTGCACTTGGTCTCCGGTAATTGTGACCCCGGTGGGTCCAATAGTATTATTAAAAACCATATTTGATCCCGAAGTGTCAATTGTAATGCCATTACAGGTATTATTAGCGATCTTGTTGAACCTGGAATTTGAGACTATACTGATATCGTCGGATGAACTTGAATTGCAAATGTTGTTTTCGATGACATTATTATCTGAATTACGATAGATCATAATACTTCTCGAGTTGTTTGAGCAGTTGTTTTTAGCGATCGTATTAAGATCTGAATAATACACATGAATGCCGTCATCTTGATTAGAGTCGCATGTATTATTTTTTATTATATTTGAATTGGATTGGTATGCAAAAATGCCTCTGAAATTATTAGTGCAAGTATTATTAGTGATCGTGTGCCCTGAACCCATACTTATGTAAATTCCATTTCTATTGTTCGAGCAATTATTGTTACTTACAGTACAATTAATGACACGGTGTAATCTTATTCCGCCATCATAGGTGTTCGAACCACTGTTCTGTATTGTGAAACCGGAAATATTAACAAAGTTCTCGGCAATTCTTACTGCATCTCCAAATCCCGTGCCGTTGATCGTCGTGTTACCAGTGCCATTGCCGATTATGGTCACTGTTTTATTGACAATTATTCTCTCATTATATACTCCTGCCCAGACATAAATAGTATCGCCCGGTTGAGCATTATTGATTGCAGCCTGGATCGTGGTAAAGTTAGCGCCATCGCCATCATCGTTCACCGTGATTATTTCCGCAGTAACTTTCGTGTTCGGATCAAGATGGCCATAGTTTATTAAATTAGAAAAACCAAAACACAATATAATTATTATAACAAATGTAAAACATTTTCTTCCTAACATTGCCTATCCCCTTTTGATCGATTTTAAATTCTATTCTGGGTGATTTATCTAAATCAGGAGAAGAAACTTAAATATTAATAAGATTTGGTACGGAAATAAAATTGATTAATAAGTTTTTTGGTTTAAATATAAATTTTATTAATTTTATTAATTTTATTAATTAATATTATTAGCTGACGTAATTTGGATATGTGAGAGGTCAGGTGTGTGATGTGGCTAGGGAGTGGGGGATAAGAGTGGGATAAAAAGGGGTTGCGAGATTTGAGAAGTGGGGTTGATTGGGGGATTTTCGGGTGGCGGATTTGGAGATCTTCAGCCGCCATTGACAGAAGCACCCGGCCCCAGCGTCATCTCACGACTCCGGACTCTCGACTTTTAATCAATAATTAATCACCTCGACTCTCGACTGCACAAAAATAAATTGATTTATTGATTTGTTCTTATTTTTGTGTGTCTCCAATACCCCCAGCTCCACCTCATCGAGTAAGTGCTTATATCTTGGGCGGCTTCAAGCACGGCCTGTTATTGTTTGGGGGTGAGGGGGTCCTTCAGTACCGCACCCTTGGATTCGCGGTTGCCACTACGTTTTCGGAGTAAAAGATCACCGATTGATTATTATTATTTTACCACGAAA
>JAEHCK010000157.1 GCA_020696345.1 Thermoplasmata archaeon
CTCCCACTTTGGGGATAATTCACGCACTAACATTGGAATCGCTTCCAATACTAGGTGTTTGCTACATGGCTTTCTGGTTTTACCATGACAGGACTTTCACCTGTAAGCACTTGTAGGCTTAGCTGGGCACACTGTGAGGTTAGAGTACGCTCACTCCAAACCCTTTTCCATTAGCCTTTTCTTTACAATTTGATCCATGCAAACAAGTAAGAAATTCCTTTAGAATTTCATCCAAGGTCTCAGAATTCATCATCAATGACTAATACAAGAATTCTGACACACCGTTTACGGAAAAAAAGTGGCACAAGGCCACAACCTCGCTGCGCTCGGCACTTCGTGAATACCTCGGGTGCTTCGCACCACTCGGATTGTTCGCTTGAGGTTAGAAGCCTATCCCATTTACCATTCTTAACCGACACTCTGTCCACTGTCCTCTCCCTTCTGTCCTCTCATGTGACTCCCCCAACCCCTAATAATAACTCCCAAACTCACACACTCACACACCTCCCCCCTCTCCAAGTGCTTTACATCGATAACTAATCGAAACGGTCTCCCCTCCCTAAACGATTTTATTTATTATATGATCGTAGTGGTCGAATCGTAGTGGTCCCCCTTCCACAAACCATTGAAAATTATTCATTCTCCAAATAATACCCGCATTGTGGGCACTCTTTTTGGTTTTGTTCTATCATGTAATCGCAGGATGGACATTTCTTTGAGGTGTAAGATCTTCCCATATCGGGCCCAGATACAGGTTTTGGATACATTTTTAAATCCGGTTTAACCCTCCTCAATTCGATTCTTGTCCAGGCTCTGTAGATCGAAAATGCAAATATTGCCTTTGGTATTGTAGAGACCTCATTGAGGCCAAAACTGATCAAGATATAAGTCTCAATGTTCCCAAACAAGTCCGGGTTCTGCCAGAAGAGAATTAGCAAGGTTGAATTTACAATACTTATAATAATTAAAAAGATCACACCGATCTTTAAATATTTCAAACCCTCATTGTTGAGCAGAAATTTCAATAGATCAAAGAAACCCACACCATAAAATATTGAAGATAATATTGAAATTACACCCACTATAAAGATCATGCTTTCAAAACCTGATCGTGCCATACTGGCCAGGGCCACACCTATCACACTCAGCACAAAAGCCACAATAATAAACATAAGGCCATGTACAACATTTTTAGAATGTTCTTTTCCAAACTCCACCCGAGCCGAAAAATAATATATCAAACCCAATAAAACAATAATGAGAACAAAAAATTGAAACGCCGCCGCACCACAAATGGCACCCAACAATCCCATGTGTTCAGCTATTGCTTCAGTGTCGGATGAAATCGTTGCTTCCTGGAAATCGATGATCGCCGCACTATATATATAAATAAATCCAGCATATATTATCTGGAAAAAAACATATAATAATAATCCAATAAATAAGAATTTCAGTCCTTTCCCGGTTTTTAATTTATATGGGGTCTTTGGATACATTATTTTTTACTCCATAGTGCTGTGATCTAAATTAATTTCACAACATATATCAACCGGTTATCGTCGACCATCTTTGGTTCGACCTCAACCTCGGCATTAAGTTCGATATCGTCTTCATTGTCCGGCGTGTTCTCGATCATAGCTAGGAGCCTTCCGCCTTCAGCCAGGTCAACCACACCGATCGTGTACGGCACCTTGTTCTCGAACCCGGTTGGTGCGGCATGGATAGTGGTATATGTCAAAAGTGTTCCTTTACCGCTGAAGTCCATCCATTCCACCTCGGACTCGGGCGCCCAGCACTTCACGCACTCCGGGCGCGGTGGGAAATATACCGCACCACATTTTTTACAATGAGTACCTTTTAATTTACCATCTCGTAAATAATCAACAAAATCCGAAACCTTTGTGAAAGGAACAAAACTTATCAATCCAAATTCATCAAAACCCATATTCAACACCTTTTATCATTTTATTAAATTTACTCCGATCTAACGCTTGAAAATAGTGACAAAACAATATTGACCAATGCCTCCGACATTATGTACCAGTCCTATCTCAGCACCTTCCACCTGGCGTTGAGCTGACTCGCCGCGTAGTTGTTTGACCATTTCCACGGCCATTGATGTACCGGTTGCGCCCACTGGGTGGCCCTTGGCTTTCAGACCGCCATCAACATTCACGGGTATTTTACCGCCGAGATATGTTTGCTTATCTTCGATAAATTTACCACCGGCACCGCGCTCGCAAAACCCAAGATCCTCATACGCCAGTATCTCGGCAATGGTGAAACAGTCATGGACATCGGCCACATCGATGTCTGTTGGTCCCACACCCGCCTGTTTATACGCATCACGTGACGCCTGAACCGCACTTGGTATACTGGTAAGATTCTCGCGGCGCAGAACCGACATGGGTGCGGATGCAGAACCGATTGCCTCGATCCAGACCGGAGCATCCGAGATCTTTCGCGCACGCTCATCGGAGGCCAAGATCAATACGGCGGCACCATCGGCGTTAGCACAGCAATCAAACAGATTTAGGGGTGAAGCGACCATTCGTGCACCCATTGCCTTTTCCAGAGGTACTTCTTTTTGAAACATTGCATTGGGGTTCTTCGCACCATAAAAATGGTTCTTCACAGACACCATGGACAAATGTTCTCTCTTGGTGCCAAATTCATGCATATGCCTTCTGGCATATAACGCATAGTAACCCGGAAAGGTGGTTCCAAATCCGGATTCCCATTGTACATCGCCCACGCGGCCCATTAGCGCTAACAGCTCGGGCGTGGATAGCTCCAGCATCTTTTGAACACCGACCACTGCGACCACGTCGTGCAGCCCCGCCTTTATATCTGCCCATGCGGTACGCAGTGCAGCACTGCTGGAAGCACATGCCGCTTCGGTCAAAAATGTGGGTTTTGGGTTCATTCCAATGTATTCTGCCACTACACCTGGTAATGACCGTTGTTTATGGTATTCAGGTACCGATCCGATCACTGTGGCATCGATATCACCAATTGCCAACCCAGCATCAAGTAATGCTGCTCGAAATGGTTCAAAGGCCAATTCCTGGACCGTCGCATCGTCTCGGCGGCCGAACTTGCCATGACCAATACCTACTACTGCTACTTTCATTTATGTCACCTTGTTGTTCTTTGCCATGTTTCGTAAATTCCAAATAACAAGCTCCAAATACCAAACAAATATCAAATTCCAATAACCAAAACGGTTGTTTATTTAGGATTTTGAACATTGAGTATTGGAATTTATTTGGGATTTGGATTTTGGAATTTGTGATTTTACAGTAACCTTTGAATTAACATTTAATTAATATCGTATTTTTAGATGTATTGTCCTCCATCGACTTTGACAATTTCACCGGTGATGTGTCGTGCCAGGTCCGAACACAGGAACACGACCACATCAGCCACATTTTCGGGTACGCCCAGTCGGTTCAACACGGTCTCATCGATCGCCAGCTGCTTGAATTTATCTGGTATCTTTTCCATCATCTCGGTCAAGATCAAACCGGGCGCCACGGCATTTACATTTACATTACTCCTGCCCAGCTCTTTGGCCAGTGCTTTTGTAAGCGCGATTATCCCGCCTTTTGATGCGGAATAATTGGTTTGGCCAAACTTGCCGCGCAAGCCATTGATAGATGTGATATTAATTATCTTGCCCGATCCCACTTCTTTAAAGATCGGTGCCACTGCATGAATGTAATTGAAATAGCCTTTCAGATTTATATTCATTACCGAGTCCCAATCGTCTTCCGACATCTTCCAAATTACAGCATCACGGTTGATCCCGGCATTACACACCAGTATGTCCAGGCCGCCAAATTCCTTGATAACACGATCAACCATATTCTGTGCATCATCGAACACTGCAACATCGGCCTGGACAGCCAGCCCGCGGCGGCCCATACCCTCGAGACGGTTCACAAGCGCCTTTGCTTCGGTATCATGTTTACGATAGTTCAGCGCAACATTTGCGCCAGCCTCACCGAGCCTTAACACGATGGCGGAACCAATACCCATGCTGCCGCCGGTCACTATTGCATTTTTTCCTTCAAGATCCAAGTTAAGCATGATCTCTCCTTTTTATTTATGTTTCCATGAGGGTTTACGTTTCTCGATAAAGGCCTGTAAACCTTCGTTAGCATCCTCGGTCTTCATCAACTCGTTAAAGTATATGTCCTCTATTTTCTTGATCGCTTCAGAATAATTTAATCCTCTGGTCTGGTTTAATGATCTTTTAGTGATCTTTACTACTGCGCTGCTCAAACTTGTGAATTTATTTATAAATTCTTTTGCTTTTTCATCGAACTCGTCAGCGGGATAGACCTGGTTCACAAGCCCTAACCGTTTTGCCTCATCAGCAGGTATCACATCGCCAGTCAGGATAAGTTCAAAAGCTTTTTTCTGGTCCATTAATCGTGGAAACATGATCGCCGCAATGGGCGGGAGTACACCGACCTTGATCTCTGGTTGACCAAATTTGGCCCTATCGGAAGCCAGAACGATATCGCAGAATATGGCAATTTCACACCCGCCGCCCAAAGCTGCACCGTTCACCACTGCTACGGTCGGTACTGACATTTCCTGTAAATGAGAAAATATTTCGTGGAATGTTTCCAGCATTTCATTTACCAAATCATGGGTGTGCTCGGTAACATCAACGCCTGCCGAAAATGCTTTTCCACTGCCTTTGAAGACCAGTAATCTTAAAGTTGGATCACTAATGAGGTCTTTAAGTGCTGAATTGATCTCTTTCATCATTTCAATATTCAGTACATTCAACGGCGGTCGGTCAAATTCGATCTCGCCGACACCATCAACTAGATTAACTCGGATATTATGGTAATCCAAATATAACCCCCTAACATATTTTAACTTTCAATATTGCTCTTTTCGGGCGGTTAATGATTTGGGTATTAATTAAATTTTTTGATTTACCCCTGCAAAGGTTTCGGTGTTGCTTGGGCATATTTGAAACCGAAATCAAAATGTTCATCATTTCTGCATTAATATTGATATTGTTGTTGATATTGTTGTTGAGTTTGTGATTGAACTTGTTGATGTGGTGGAAGCTGATAGGATAAAATTTGGTTCTGGTTGTGGCTTGGTATATTGTTCATCGACGAATAAGGTAAAACTTGCTGTTGTCCGAATGGAACCGACCTTTGTGATCGTGATTGTGACTGTAATGACAGGGTGGGGGATGATTCCAGTTCGGGTATCAATAAAGGTTCTGGTTGCGGTTGCAGTTGAAGTTGTTGTTGAGGGTTTGGTTTTTGTTTCTTTCTTATAAATATTGCACTAAAGATCAAAACTATTAATAAGGCAACCCCGACCAATAACAAAATAGAATCCGAACCTTTTTCAACACTTTTTCCACTTTTCTTCCATTTAGTATTGTCCAATGGAAATGCGTCTAATGAATCATTATATCCATCATCGTCCGAGTCCGGTTTCGTAGGATTCGTTTTATGAATTTTAAATTCATCACCATCCGATAATCCATCCCCATCTGTGTCCATATTGTTAGGGTCAGTGTTAATCATGAACTCATCAATATTTGTCAGTCCGTCCAAATCCGGGTCATCTTTTGCATCAGATGGATCATAGGGGTTTAAGTCATTCTCGATCTCCCATTTATCCAATATACTATCGCCATCAGTATCTATGATTGAGCTATTCAATATATACGCTTTAACAATGGCTAAAGAACTCTCACCGGCGCTATCTGATACTTCAAGAGTTATTGTATGATAACCCAAGAGTAGAAGGATGCCAGATAGATTCTCACCTTTACCAAGCTCGCCGGTAAGATCGGACGACCAGCTGAAGGTTAATTCATCACCATACGGTAGATCCGGGTCATTACAGAGTGCTTCAAAATTAATTGCTACACCGTCTGTGATTCTAATATCTCCATTTGGTGAAACGAACACAGGTTCTTCCGGTGGGTCATTGACAGGTAATATTGTTATTGTTACAACATCGGATATCTCTCCTGATATCCCGTCATCAGCATAGAATGTCAATGTCTCCCTGCCGTTCCAGTTCTGCTCGGGAACCAATATTACCGTGCCGTTGTTTTGGTAGATACTTACTTTGATGTGCACTTGCCCTTGGCAACGGAACTTTAAGGTATCGCCATTAATGTCCTTGAACCAATAATATAAATTAATGGACTTATCATCACATGTATCTTCTAATATCTCGAAGTCGTTTATCGAATTATTGATCTTTGGCTTATTTGGGCTATAAATGGTTACACCGAAAGCCACATCAGAAAAAGCCGATTGTTGAGGCACCTCATCCAATGCTTTAAGCTTGTAATAATAAACTGTATTTTCATTCAGGTCAGTGTCTATGAATTTTGTATCAGTTATCATTGCGGAGTTAATTTCAACAAATTTACCAGTTCGTGATAGACTTCTATATAGATAATAACCTTTGACATCAGTTTCAGGGTTCTTCAACCAGGTTATTGTTAAACTATCATGTGTGGGACTTGAAACCATCAAACCCTTGGGTGCGTTCGGCGGGGTCGTATCAAATGTAGTAGCAAAGACCTCGTCAGAGTATGAAGAATTATTTGGCACTTCATCGAATGCCTTTAGCTTGAAATAATATGTTACTTCTTCAAGAAGACCAGTTACCTTATATGATGTCCCCAAACCTATTATCGAAGAAATGAGCTTAAATTTACGATCTGGTCCTTTATCCGAATTGTTCATGTATATATGATAACCAGCAAGATCAGTTTCAGAATTAGAGTTCCAAGTTAGATGGATTTTTGTGCCCGTCTTTGGAATGGCCTTTAAACCAGTTGGTGATTCTGGGGGTGTTACATCAAGTGTTGCAGCAGCAGTGATATTAGAATATGTAGAGTTATTTGGCACTTCATCGAAAGCAGTAATTACAAAGTAATAAGATGTTTCTTCGGTCAGATCTTGGACTGTGAATTGAGTTGAAGTGGTCGGTACAGTGGCAATCCAGTGAAACGGCCCTGACGAGCCGACACCGGAATCGTTTATGAAAATATGATATCCAAAAATATCAGCCTCAGAATTGGGGTTCCATTTCAGAGTGATCTCATGCCCCGTCGGGTCAACAGCAGTTAATCCATCGGGTGCGGACGGACTAGTTATATCCAAAGTAGTAGCCGAGTTCACATTTGAGAATATTGAAAAAAGAGGCACCTCATCATATGCTTTGACCATATAGTAATAAGTTATTTCTTCAGATAAACTAGTATGGGTATGGTACGTTTTTGAAGTGAGCTCAAGTAAATGGAATGACGTACTTGTGCCCGTGTTATTGACATAAACCTCGTATCCCAAAACATCATGGCTTGTTGACGCGCTCCAAGTAAGTTTGATGAATGTTCCACCCACCTCTGAGATAATTAGGTTAAGAGGTGGCTCTGGCGAAATGAAATCAATAGTTTTATTGTAACCTCCGATCGGTGTGGAACTATGAAAGACATAATCGATTGCTCTTACACGGAAATGATATATGGTATCTTCTGCTAGGTCTGTTGCGTTATAGAAAGTATCTGTTGTGGACACCAAAAAATGGAAATTAGTACTTGAACCTGTGTTATTGATGCTGATATTATAACCTTGAACATCCATGCTTGGAGAAGCTATCCATGTGAAATTCAGGTACGTCCTGCCCACCGCGGTAAATGTAAAATTAGTTGGCTGGTTCGGTGGTGTAACATCGTAGGGCAGAACTATGTTCACTATTCTACTCATATTCATGTTTGGCTCAGGATTGGCAAATGCATGCTCGTACTGTAAATGGTCCGCCGAAACATTGTGTGGTGTGAGATTTGGCGAATTACCGCTCTGGTTTTCAACATATTCGGTACATGTGAACCATTTACACCAGCCCTGTACATCCGTTTGACCAAAAGATAGCAAATTCGATTTGTTGTCCCAAACTTTGATCTCGGCATTAGCTATAGAACCAGATATCATATTAATGGCTCGAACATGCATAAACCATTGTACAGTGAGGTTTGAAAACACATCGAAATATTGTACTTTTTGCGGATCGAAAGTAGTATTGAGCAGTGTTGCATGGGAATCATCATCCATGCTAATATCTGCATAGGAAGAGTTCTCTATAGTGGAATTGACAAGTAAAATATTGCTGGAACCACCAGTAATGTTCACTCCTACATTCGAGTTGTCCAACAGACTGCAATTTCCAATTGTGTTGTTCTCAGAATCGTTGATGACTATTCCATTATCGAAATTTCCGAGTACGGATATATTGAACATTTCAATGTAATCCGAGGAATCCAGTCGCGCACCGTTATCTGTGTTATTGCTGAATCTGCCATTTTGGATCGAATTCAGACCTGAATTTAAAAGGTATATACCATCTTGGCTGTTAAATGTGCAATTGCCATTGATAATGTCATTCCAAGAGCTATCTCTTAAAAATATCCCATTGTCATTGTTCAGGCTGCAGTCGTTGTCGGTGAGAGTATTACCATAAGAAGAAAATAAGTAAATTCCATTATCAGTATTCATATCGCATATATTGCTATCGAGCGCGTTCGAGTCAGAATTATTCAAATAGATCCCGTTTCGGTTCCATGAACATGTATTGTTATATATCCTGTTGAGAACATTTTTTGCCGCACCCATAAAGAACCCGCAGCTAACTTGTAATTTGATGTCGTACTGGATGTCTCCGGGTTGAGTGTATACCATTGCATAGCCTCTGTTGGTTATTACCTGCGGCCGCGCTTCCAGCAGGCTGGGATAAAAATGGTTAAAACTATCATTGGTCAAAGGGTTGGGTGCTGACCAGCTGCCGCCGGTGCTGCAGGCGTACATTATCTGGTAATTAGTTGTTGAGGTGCTCGTGTAGCCTTGCCAGACCACATGCTTGGTGCCATCACTGCTAATAGAGATGCTTGCATAAAGATTGTGGCTGGCAGTGTAGGTAGACAACTGCGTTTTTATGCTCCAGGACGATGTGGTTTTTCCGCTGTGGTATATAAGGTATATTGTGCCCGAGGATGGTGTCCTGCGAGACCAGGCGATGTGTGGTTTGTTATTGTTATCCGTGGTTATACACGTATAATCATTATTGTAAGTTGATGATGCATCTGTGGTCACAGCTTCGGTGGTACCCCAGGTATTTGTATATTTTTTGTAAAAAATGTTATTCGTCGCCGAATACGTTGGCGTCATACCTTGCCAGGCTACATGGACATTATCATTATTGTCTGCTGCAATAGTTGGATTAAGCGAACTATAGGCTGAAGAGCTTGTCAGAAGTGTTGGTGCCGACCAGGTCGTACCGCCGTTGGTTGATTTCGAATACTGGATGTTATATGCTGACCCTGTGGATGGCGCATGGCCGTACCAGATTACATGGATGTCATTGCTGCTGTCTACGGATATTACA
>JAEHCK010000167.1 GCA_020696345.1 Thermoplasmata archaeon
CATCACGCACTAACATTGGAATCACTTCCAATTCTAGGTGTTTGCTACATGGCGCTCTGGCTTTACCATGACAGGACTTTCACCTGCAAGCACTTGTAGGCTTAGCTGGGCACACTGTGAGGTTAGAGTACGCTCATTACATTCGCTTGAGGTGAGAGGAAAATTATGTTGATGCGTAGATTAAAATTAGGTGATAGGTTGTAGATAATTGGAGATAGGTGACAGGAAAGAGGAAAGAAGGCCGATATTTTGGCGTTAATACCCACATTTCTCTAACGCTTTATACCAGGATCACATAGAAGTGTCCTCTTTCCACTCCCCATGACCAACGACCTATAACCTATGGCCTTAAAAATAACCTTCTCACCTCAAACGATTGTTTTTAGAAAAAGATCGTAGTGTACTCTCACCTCTCACCTAATTCACCATCCACAATCCACCATTTGCTAAACACATCAATACTTCGTTGATGAGCATGATTTATTAATAATGAAATATGTTTACGTCACACGATTATCATGACCACTTCAGCAAAACACAGAGCAATCTTCGTTGACCGTGACGGCGTTATCAATGTCAATCGCAATGATTACGTGAAATCTTGGGACGAGTTCGAATACATACCTGGTGCAAAAGAAGCCATTAAACGTATTACGGATTCAGATTGGTTATTGATCATGATCACCAACCAATCGCCCATTGGCCGCGGAATATTTACACATGAAACACTGGATCATATTCATTTTATATTGCTGAAGGACCTCAGTGAATTTGGTTGCCGAATTGATGCTATATATTACTGCCCACACCGCCCGGACGAGGGGTGCGAGTGCAGAAAACCAAAACCAGGTCTGATCTTGAAAGCCGCCAAGGATCTCCGAATAGACCTGAAAGCATCGTGGATGTGCGGGGACTCCGATACCGATCTTGAGGCCGGGCGCGCGGCGGGGTGTATGGTGAAAAAGGTTTCGAGCAATAATCCATTGTTGAAGATTATAGAAGAGATTCTGGGATAGTTTGGATATTGCGATTAATTATTAGGATGTTCTATTTTACAAGTTATTATTAGGATGTTTGATTTATTTACGTTAAATCATTTATGCATCCAGCTATCTCAGCGTTAAATATAACATCCTGTTATCCCAGCGCTATATGGAACATCCTGATATCCCAACGACATTTAGAACATCCTGTTATATCAACGACAGATACAACATTCTGCATTGCCAACCTAAAAACTTTTAAATCAAGATTGGTATTTAGTAATGAGAGGAAAATTATGTTAAAAAAAACATTCATAATAATAATGATCGTCTTGATATTGTTACTGAGCATTCCAAATACAGCCGCAAGTACCACCGAAAAAAAGGATGTTCAGATCGACCCGGAAGATGATGAGTTCGCAAGTTTTACTTGGGCTAAAAAAGGTGATAAGGTCGATGTCAAGGTCACCAGCGATATCCCGGTCAATGTTTATATTATTTTAAATACCGACTATAGCTCCTTTGATAATGATTACAGCAAGGCAAAAAAAAGCGAAATTGGAAAAACCTCGACCTCATTTTCTTATAAAATACCAGATGACCAAACATATTATCTTGTAATTTATAATCCAAGTAATTCAACCACGGCAACCGTTGATTATTCATATACTGATTTCTTCGATGAGCGCTTGGATGAAGCCTCTGAAGCTGTTGCAGGAATTTTTGGTATGGCCGCCGCTATCTGTGCAGTTATTGTCATCGCGGTCATTGTAGTAATTGTTTTGATCATCTATTTCTTGATCCGTTCATCCAGCAGAAAGAAACAGCAGCAATATCCGTACCCACCACCCGGCCAGGGCAGTTACCCACCACAACCGCCTCCGCAGCAACCGCCAGTTGACCAAGCGTCACACCCATGTCCCACCTGCAAATCCGCATTGACCCTGGTTCCGCAATATAATAAATGGTATTGTGAGAGATGTGGGAAATATCCGTAATTAATGACGGTGACGGGAATATATATGACTGCAGTTCCAAGTCAATATATTTTTAGTTAGTGTTTATTTTAAGTGCTAGTTATCAGTTTACAGTTGTTGGTGTGATGAATTTACACTGGCAACTGATAACTAAAAACTGGAAACTATTCTGACACCAAGCCTATTGATATTGAACTGAAAAAACTATATCTATATAATTACTTGTACAATACAAACTCTACCTTTGAAAAACATCATTAATAACTAAGGAGGTAAAGCTACTGGCGGCCAATAATAATCAAAACAACGATACCGATAAACATTCTAAGATCAGATGGTTCAATATTATTATCTCTATTCTTATCGTGATCGGTTTCATTGTTCTAGCGTACCGACTGTCGCTGGTGCCCGAGGAGCATGAGTTCGAACCAAGATTGCCCGATAAGGGTATCATAAATGTCCACGAACGGATACAGAAGTTTTCCGACTCTGCAAAATGGCTTGAGGCTATGGAAGAATGCGGGATCTCCGCCACATGCATGCTGGGTTCGCCCAAGCAAACCTTTCTACTAAGTAGTCCACCCGGGTTCTCGAACTATTCGGTTAATAACGATATGACCATCTATTTGGAAGAGAAATACGACTCCAAGATCCTCGCCTTTCCCACCATTGACCCGCGTGACCAAGAAAAGCTTAAGATAATAAAAGACCAGCTGGCAAGAGGCGCCATTGGCTTCAACTCGTTCTCCGGTCATACTGCAGAGCTGTTCCCCGAACCGAAAAAGACCATTTACGACTACCTGGGGCCGTTGAACAGGTCCGACATGGAAGAGGTCTATGAGTATTTTGAGCGTGAGCAAATTCCATTTAACTGGCATGTTAAATTGAAAAATGATACACTTTACAGTCAGGTAAGGGACGTAATGAAGAAATATCCCGATATGATAGTTGATTTCCCTCACTTTGGTGTACTTGGAACGGACCTTTACCGTCTGGAAGAGCTGATGGATAATTACTCGGGAGTATATACCGATATCTCGTTCGGCGGGTTCGCAAAATGGGGTATGCCAAGAGTGTCAAATAATATCGAGTTGTATCGTGAGTTCGTAAATAAGTATCATGACAGGGTCATGTTCGGGACCGATATCGTGATAACGAATAATGTACGTAAAACCGTGCCATGGTTGGTAGATCACATCATGGCTTACCGTAATATGTTGGAAAAAGATGAATATTATGTTAATATACAAAATATAACCGGTGAAGGTTTTGATCTGAACGAAACCCTGAACGGCCTGGGCCTGGGTCAGGAAATTCTGGACGAAATATACTATGAAACCCCGATGAGGTTTCTAAAAGGTGAGCCCGCAGAATTAAAAAATTCCAGTTCCAGAGCGCTTGAAATCTCCTTTGAAAATAAAGATGTAAAAGAGCACGATGGATTCGAAATGAACAACGATCTCATGTCGGATGAACAAGTGATCGATATTGTTCATAAAAGGAAGAAGAGAACAATGAAAATATAAACTCCAAAGACCACGGCATAACTAAGTATAATACTTCGACTGGTTCTACCCTGGCCTATCCACAGCGACTCTATGTAATATTGATAGTTATCTGTGATCAGAAGTCTGTAGAAAAACGGGCTGTATAATAAACAAATGAAGAATACAAATATGAAGAATGGTCGAAGACCAAAACCATATAAAAAGTATGTGATCATGAATATTACAGTGCTAAATGTTACCAATAAGTTAACAATAAACACCAGCTGGGCAGCAGGTCTTTGCCCGATAACGATCACGGTATTTCTCTCGACCTTTTTATCCACATCATAATCTCGGATCTCCTGAAGTATTTGTGCCGCGGCGCTGCGAAACACTAGAACAAATAGAAGAAATAGCGCCTCAAAATGAAAATCCCGTAAAAGGATTATGGTGAACAGAAATGGGAATGTGTTGATAAATATTGCATGGCTTAATACGTCAAGACCAACCCTTTTTTTGAACCTGAGCGGTTCGGCTGTGTAGAAATAAAATACAAATAGCGCAAAAGCAGTAAATAGGAAGGTCCGGGTATTGATATACAACGAAACCGCAAGCGCAATTGCCGCAGTACAGATAAGCAGTACCCAGACTTCTTTTGCGGTAACATTACCGTTGCAGATCGGGTTCCGTTTGCGCTTTTTCTTATCCAGCACATCAACATGCCTATCGTAGTAATCATTGCTGGCAAAAAGGAACATCTGGGCTGAAAAAACTATGATCAATGAAAGATAAAACGGAGGTGTAGTGAATAAAGGTACCAAATACCTCAAGGTCATACCATCGTTAAGACGATATATATATGGTATGTATGCAAAAAAGACAAAACCAAGTGAGATCAACCACCATTCTCTGATCCTGGTCAGATTGAATAGGAGACTCTTGGTCTTGTTTGGCTTTGTTTTTTTTCTCATTTTTTCCCATTGATTAATGAATTATTTTGTATTTAAAATTAATTAATATAATTGAAGTTTTGCGTTTTATCATATCAAGCTATCATGTTGCTATTTTGTAGTTGAGCAGAGTTATTGATTGGTGGTGGCAGTGATGAGTTATTGATTGACAGATGCCTTGATTGATTGTTGATTGACAGATGCCTTGGTCTATTATTGATTGACAGATGCCTGGATGGGTTATTGATTGGCAGAAGCCTGGATTAATTGTTGATTGGCAGAAGCCGGTTTCTCTTCAACATCAACACAACCCGGCGTCTGTTCAGCATCAACCCAGCTCGGTATCTGTTCAACACCAACCCAGCTCGGTATCTGTTCTGCATCAACTAATCCTGGTTTCTGTTCAACATCAACTCAACCTGGCTTCTGTTCAACATCAATTAAGCTCCGCCACTGTTCAATTACAATTCTTTCAAGAACTTTGACAGTTTAGACGAATCTCGCGGACCCACTACAATCTCACGCCCGCTTTTCTCGTTGAGTTTCCCGCTCATACGCGAGACCATACCTGGGATGATGATCTTATTGTGGCCGATCTTGCTTGATGCTCCGGATTCCTCCAATGCACTTACAACTATATCCGGCGTGAGTTTATCAGCGGCAAATGCGGTCATCACCGATAGCCCTTCAGTATTCACGACCTGCAGCCAGCTCGGTACTTTACTGGTCTCGATATCTCCCTGGACCGTGAAATACGTCAGCGAGAAGTTCGTGGTGAATAACAACGGTGAGTTCTCATCCGGGTTGTTTATTGCATACAGGTCCTGTTTAACCTGGATCGGCACCTGTGGGTCTGTGTAGATGTTCTGGCGCAGGGTGTACATTGGGTACAGCATCCATGGTTCGAGGCTCTTTAAGATCAATATTCCACTGTATTTCATTGTGGCAACCGCTGCAAACGCTGAATCGTTCTCGGAAACGTGCTCCAAGTTCCACATGATCGGATACCCCAGTGCACGTAAGTTCTTCTTTAGTGCCAACCTGCGGTGTATCGTGGAGATCACCAGTGTCTCCCCCAGGCTCTTCGGCCCGAAATCAAGAACCAGATCCTGCACACCTGCGCCTGTGACCTTTCCTGTAAGCTCGGCAAGTGCATCGAATGTGGGTGCAGATACTGCCAAGGCACAGTTGTTCTCCTTGGCTAGTTTGGCCATGCCCTCCCAGTTATCACCTGTTGCCGCATGGATAAGAGGTTTATTAGCGGCTACCAGTTTTAACGCCGGTTCAATTACCTCGGGTTTTTGGCTCATCAAGATCAACGGTAATGAACATTTGTTCTTCACGGTCTCGACCGCCTTTGTAAATGTCTCGGCATTATCCGAGGTTGCTTTTAGTGCGATCATATCCAATTTCATGATCTGGCCCACACGCTCGAACTTTGAATTATTGGCGGTTTCAATGATACTTTCGATCTTTGCAGTATCCCAAGTATCTTCCACCAATATACTGAACGCGGTTTCGTGGAAGAACTTCTTCTCATGCCTGAACAGCTCGGTCTCGTTACCGATCTCAAGCTCGGTCTCGCCCGAACCAAACTTGACCAGCCGCATGGGTGGCTGTGATGATGCATCCAAAGCGTTCTTTGCTTCTTCAGATACATGCGGGCATGCGGAAAGCTCTGTCTGTTTATTGGCCAGTTTCATGGCAAATGCGAGACATGTGGGAACACCGCAGTCGGAGCAATTGGTCTTTGGTAATAATTTGAATATATCCAATGCTGTAAGCGCCATTATGCACCACCCCCTGAAAAGTTCTTGCCCTTTTCCAGTTCAGTCAAAGTATGACGAATGATCTTCATTGTTTTTGGGTGCCTTACTACGAGCAGCTCGGCCCCCGCTATCAACGCGCTCAGCGCAGTTATTGCCTCCCAGGTGGGTCCGCGCTCGACCGGGTCGCCCCATTCGGGCGCATCGATGTAAGCCTCGCGTGCCTTCCAGGCAACAGATGTGTCGCTTATCATGGGTACTTGTAATATTTTATCGCCCATTAATGCCGCAAGCCGGATACGTTCCATCACTGAATAAGAATATTCCAGGCCATAGCCCAGGCCCGCCACGAGCGGGTCCATGATGATGTCTTCAAGTTTTACACCGAAATCTGTCAGCAAAATGTTCATCTGTTTTGCAAGATTGATATCCAGGTTGGAAAACGCAACAAGGCCGTGATTATTTGCCTGGGCCGCTACAGCTATAGATTTGAACCCTTCTTCTTCTGCCAGACCGAGCAGGCAGCGCTCGCCCTTCGCTTCATTAGAGCACACTTCCATGACCTTTGCATCCTTGTCCACATTACCGCTGCCGTAAATGATCAACGGTACTGAAACTGCATCCAGAACTTCGCGCACGGTCTTACCGGCATCCTCCGCACTTCTATCCTCTTCTTCCGGGTTGGTGCCAATTAATTTTAAACAGATCATGTCCGCGCCAAAATCTTCCACACATTTTTTCGCCCATGTGCCTGGTGAGTTGATCGCATCACCAATTACACTCTTTACTTGTTCGGGAAAATCCTCGGGGATCACATCGAGAACTTCCATTGCAAGTACCGGTGGGTGCGGGTGTTCACCCTCGAAATACAGGTATGGAAGAGTGGTTGAACCGCCAATTATGATCTTTTTCGAACGCGTGCCACCTTCTTCTGCGGTTGCACCGATCACAAGTTCTCCTATTTTACCGGACCATTTTTCTTTTGGTATCTCAATTGCCATAAAATCACTTCCAGATCAATATCCTTATCCTATTCTTTAAACTCCGAATCCCCCTCTGGTTTGGTCGTTCGTTCTACAGGTAGAACACGGAGATATCATTGAAAATATCTTTATATTATCTCCTAGGAATTTTTATCTTGGACGTGGTGGATGATATTTTCTATATTTAATATTTTTTAATTATTAACCTTAGATCGCTACTAAAAAAACAAAGATTTATTATAATACAAAAAATAATATTGGGTTATGCGCCAATTTCTCAAAAAACGCATGTGGACCATCGTTATAGCGGTTTTAATCGTTGTTCTTATCGCAGTATTGATCTACATTCTACCCTATTTGATCGTCGAGATCCCGCCCGAGCGCTCGGAATGGGCCTATGAGGATGTCCAGGTGACCAAGCTGAATGATAGGGGGCTATACGGCAAAGGTGTGACCGTTGGTATAATCGATACGGGGATAGACCTATCGCACCCCGAGCTTGAACATGTGGACCTGATCGCGTGGCGCGACCTGATCAATCGTGAGGCCGAACCCTATGACGACGACGGCCATGGCACTGCAATGGCCGGTATCATCGCGGGCAGCTCGTTTGGTGTGGCACCCGATGTGAGCTTGATCGTTGTGAAGGCGATCGACCCTTTAACCGGTGCCACCGATACCAATATATACACCGCTATTAGATTCTGCATCCAAGAGGGTGCCGACATAATATCCATGTCACTAGGCCGTGACGAGATGCGTATAGAGCACTTGACCAGCCCATGGAATGACGATAATAATCTAAAACGTGTGTGCGATGAAGCAACTGAAAAGGGTATCTTTCTTGTGGCGGCGGCTGGTAATGACGGCGGCGAGAACGATGACGGTGAGGTGAGTGTTCCCGGGGTACACGATAAAACGATTACAGTTGGTGCTGTTGACAGTGACATGAATATCGCCAGCTTCAGCTCGGAAGGAAATAATGATGGGAAAGTTCCTAATATTTTGCAAAAAACGTGGGACCCGTGGGAGCGGCATGACCCCGATAAAAAACCCGAATTGGTAGGGCCGGGTGTTGGTATAGTGGCCCCCACCCTCAAAGGTAAATATAGCAAGCTTGACGGGACCTCTTTGGCGGTGCCGTTCGTGAGTGGCGGACTTGCATTGATCATTGGTGACCTGACACAGTACCAGCACGAAAATAATTCTGGTGAGGCAGATGTCGATAAAGTAAAAAATACGCTCATGAGCACTTCAAAAAAACTGTCAAACCAGGAGCGGCCGCATGATGATAATTATGGGTACGGCCTGTTCCAGGCTTATGAATTGTATAAAGCGTTGAAAGAATGATTGATTATTGGTCTGGTTGAATTAAATAACCAATCACCAAACTGTGGAAAAGTCGAAGAGTTTTCCAGAGCAAAATGATTTCCTTTAAAAATCATCTAGAGCTAAAAATTCTTTTATAGGGAATATTATAAAAAATAGAATTTTTACCTCGAGTTAATTTGCTGTGGCAAATTAG
>JAEHCK010000234.1 GCA_020696345.1 Thermoplasmata archaeon
ATAAGATATTGACCCGAACCTATTTCAGCTAAAATTAATCAGAACCCGATCCTAATCCAGTAATAATAAATTAGATCCCGCTCCCGAATTTGGATCGATGCAGGGCACAGGGGCGGAACAACTCGTAGTAGCGATGAAACTTCTGTAATAAGGAGCCGGATGAATCGAGAGGTTCACGTCCGGTTCTGTGAGGGCGTGGGGGTGAAATTCCCCTGCGCTACTCGGCGGAGTTCGGGGGTCAGGGTGGGGTCTGGGAAATAGGCTTGGGGCTCTCGGCTCTTTACCGTTTAACGTTAGACGTGTCACGATACTCGATAGTACACTGCGAGTTTAATCGAGACCGCAAAATTCATTCATATCTTAAAACTTTGAATTTTGACGTCGAGTTAACACCGTTAGACGAAAACTGAATTTATAAAAAAATGCGTTCGTTAACATTTTATTTGCATAGCATTTTTTTATTAGTTATTACTAAAATTCAAGTATTATAAGCCAACCGTTTAAATTAATCTAATTCAATAGTCGGTTGCATCCCGGACACTGGGCCGTTCCCTGCTGTACTGGAGTTTTACAAAATGGACATTCGGATGTTTGTGTTGATGCTGCTGATCCCGCGGTTGTGTCAGAACCGGGAGTGCCAGTACCTGGTGGCGGAACTTGTGATAGTATACCTTCTTGTGTACCTGGCTCTGAACTTTGAGGTGGTGACCCAATTCCTCTTGGCAGTTCCTCTGCTGGTTTCTTCTTTTTCTTAAGCAGTAGTAAGAATACCAAGATCAAGACAACTACAATAACAATGATAACCACTGCAATTATTAACATGTTCGATCCAGAAAGGATTCCCTCTTCATCTTTTTTTGTGTCTTTCTTAAATGGATTACTGCCATCCTTATATTCTACGGTATTATTTCGCCCATCGGAATCCCAGTCGGCTGCACCATCGCTCCGGTCTTTCGGATCAAATCGATAAGATATTCCCTGTTCTATCGCATATTCCAGCCACTCGATCTCCCATGCATCGGGCATACCGTCGTTGTCGTCATCACGGTCCATCCACGATTCGGAATTATATTTATCACCATCGGCTTCACCGTCGTCATCGGTATCCAAACACGCATCCGGGTTGTCAGGAAACTTATCAAGTGTCAGGTTAGTTGTGGAATTCGCCTCGCTCTGGCCGGAGTTCCACTCGCATGGGCAACTGTCTTCGTCATCATCAAGACTGGCTGCGGGGTCATCCGGGAATTTATCTATGTGTAACTTTGGGTTTGAAGTAGAATGCGTGCTGCTCTTTCCAGGGTTCCATTTATCGGGTGAGCCATCACCGTCTCTATCCTCACTCGCAGCAGGGTCGAACGGAAAAGCATCCTCATCATTGAAATATCCATCACCATCCGCATCGAGCCAACTAATTGCGGTGAATATGGGTGTGAGACTTTCACTCAATATATTACTCAAAACCGATTGGTTCGTGAAGTTGCATTTCAACCTTTGTTGGGATATCATTTCTGATTCTATGTAAAATGGTTTCCAACTATTGTTTTTCAAGAATGCCAACTGTATGGTATCTTTCTTTAACCAACGCGATTCATAGTTACTATATCCATCTCCAAATTTAATGGTGACCTCAACCCAAATAATTATTTTCATGTGCTCTGTGTTGATCTTGAAAAATTCACCCATATCACCCTTGCGCTCATCATGCGTGGCAGTGGGCGCAGGTTCGCTCGTAATATTGGCAATGCCGTTCGAACCGCCATATGCTATTCGGACTTTGATATTTTCATCATTACTTTGATAATTACCAATGTAGATCCTCGAGACTACGCTTGGCGATGAAATAACAATTGGATCATCATCGAGTTTCGGGTGACGTGCGGTAAGTATGCTGTCAGAGCATTCGAAATAATGTTCGTGTATGCCTGCACTTAGCGGGGTCAAATAAATATATCTCTTACCCTCATCGGTATGATCATCATCATCAGGGTTTTGTTCAACCATATCAAATGACTCGCCATCGATGATCACTCGTACATATTCGGGTGCATCGCCCTTGAGTCCGTCATAATCCTTGTAATCGATCATGAATTTATACAGTTGTTCGGTATCGCCGCTTACTGGCTGCACGGAAACTCTGTTAGTTCCCACTGTGATCTTGTGCAGACTTGGTTGCTGATTTACAGAATTGATTATCAATTTAATATTTTGATGGGCTTTTAACTCATCTTTATCCTTTAGCCAGATCGTGACATCATCCACGATCTTCCTCGGGTTTCGTGCGCCACCCAGATCAACCTCTGAAATGAAATTAAAACTAAGCGGCGTAGTAGCCGTGCTGTTCGCATTTGAGACCTCGAAATATCTGGTATTCACATTTGTGGCATACCATTCCAAATCATCGGCGTTATCGTCCGGATCTTCGTCAAACCAATAGTCATTCAACACTAGTTCGGGTGTCCAATCAGTTTCCGTACCTATCTTATCTGGAATTTCGCCAAGTATAACCGGCCCATCAGGAGTTTGGCTGAACAGCACATTAAAACTATTTACAACCCCAGTGGAGCAGTTATCTGTGGCAGAGATGTTCACGAGCTGCTGTGACCCATCCTCACCAAAGTAATTCCAGAATTCGAATCGTAGACATTGGTCGGTGCTTGAATTATATTGATAAGTTACATTGTCGCTATCACTGGTTATATAGATGTCGGCAGTTTGGTTATCGTTATCGGAGACCGAGATCGGGATATATTTCACCTGATCCTCGATCACTGGTATGGTTACCGGCATCCCGATCACCGGCTTGTCCGGGACATTATGATACTCAACTATTATGTTGCGTTCTGCCTTCTGGTCCAATAGGTCTGTTATTGTTATGTAAATGGTCTCATCTACTTTAGCCTTGTAATCCAATGGGCCAGCCGGTGTGTCGGGTGATTCTATGGTCCTGTAGAAAATTAACTCTTCCGTTTCATTATCCCATGTGATCCATTTGTCTATTGTATTCGGATCATCACTATAAATTGTATTCCCGTGCTGGTCGGTAATATTGATGGTGATATTACTTTCGAGATTGGAATCGTCATCATTATCGAAGAATATGAAACTGTCTGTTTTTAGAGCGTCCTCGTAAACGATCACCCTGTTTGAAGCCAAGGTGATCACCGGTGGATATTTGAACATGAAATACTTATGTATGTGAAGGTTCCCATCTACAGTCAATGCATCATCGTCAGTTGATTGATTTACCACGAAAGATATATTAAATACCGTATTATTATTGGAAATACCAGGAAAAGCTTTTGCCGTACTATCCCATTTATCGGTGACAATGAATGTATAGTTATTATACGAATAATCCCGCGCCTTCGCAGTACCCGTAATCTTTAAAGCAGTGACCCGTCTTGATGGAAATTCACCGTTGAAATCTGTGGTGCCAACTATTGACCCACCACCATAGTTGATCTGTACATTAACAGCCGAAACCGGATATGTTACCCG
>JAEHCK010000059.1 GCA_020696345.1 Thermoplasmata archaeon
CATCAGAAAAAGTGGAATATTATATCAAAGAAACCCAGACTGGCGGTATCTTTACTAAAACTAGCCAAACATCTCTCGAAAATTTCAATGCCTAAATAACCCATGAGATACCGTGCCCTTTAGGGTGCGGTATTTCATTTGAAAAGAATCCTAAAGGTCCTGATATTTCATCCTGAGTTAATATGGGTAGTATTTTTTGCAATCTTTTTCTAAAATCATCTACAAAAGTTTCAAACTCATGAATAAATACTTTTTCTCGAAAATTCTTTATTATTATCAAATCTACAAGGTTTTTTGCCTTGCTAATATTGTACTTGAAATTTCTATGGACTTCTATCATATCATTACCATTCTTCATTTGCTTTCGATTTCAGATAACGGCTCGCGGGTATCTGAAGTTACCGAGATCGTTTTGAAGCATTTTGAGGTAATTTGGGCGGAGCGAAGCGGAGCCTGATACCCGCCTGTTATGCGACCCGAAGGGTAAAATTGCTTGCAATTTTAAGTCTCAATGCCCACATATTTATTATTCAAATTCATCACGATTGAAATTTCTAATATTTTTCATTATTTCTTTTTCATATTCTGTCGGATCATAATCCTTTGTCTGTGCAAAAGATAGGAGATCGCTTAATACTTTTATGGCTTTTTTATCCTCTTCCCCTTTAATAATACTCTCATATTCTGAAGAAAGATTTTTAAAACGCGAAATAAATTGATCAATTTGTGTCTGTTTATCATAATGAATACCTATGATTTTTTCTCTTTGATTTATATTTTCTATACATGTAATTAATTGTTTGTCCTTTGATAAAATAAATTGGCATTTGTTTCTTAATGCACTTGCAACATGTAAAGAATCTGGAGCAGAAAAATTCTCTAAATCCATCAATTCCATAGCCTTTTTCCACCCCGAATTATCATTAATTATATGCAATTTTATTCTTCTTTTGTTTCTTTCAAAAAAGTCACCTATTTCATCATTATCTTTTTCTCTATCCTTCAATGTAAGGTTACATTCCCCTTTCTTTTGAATGACTTCAGAAGGTATCATTCCTTCTTTAATTTTTATGATCATATCAGAATATGAATACATATTATCTTTTAATTCCAGCAGTGAAAAATCAGAAATAATGCCAATATATTTTTTTCCATCCAATTGTTTTTGAACATATTTAGATATGTCATTTTTTCTTTCTTTTATTAAAAAATCTAATAATACACAAGTGTCTAAGTATATATTAATTGGTTTTTGTTTTTGTTTTTTCTTCATTTCCCCCCACCTTCCTTTTTAACTGAATAAGGAATTAATGGTATAAAATCTCTATTCTCCATTTCAATGTTAAAAAGAATATCAAGATTTTCTAAAATTTTAATAGATGTTTGGACATCTATAGACTTACAATTTTTTATTTTGCTTAATAATTCTTCTTTTCGTTCTTGGAAAATTTTTTCTACATCTTCTGGATTTTTCTCATATAACTCTAACATTTCTTTCGCTATTTTTTTTATTTCAGTAATAATATTAAAATCGTCTATTTCTAATAGACTGCGAAATGCATAACTTATTTTTTCAACCCCAAATAACAATCTTGCCATTCTTTCTTTTGTTAGTTCATCGTCTGGGATCATTTTATCTATTAGGTATGAAAATGTTTTTATTTTTTTCTTCACCTTTTTGGGGTTATTAAGCCCCATTTTTATGATATATAAAATATACAATGTATCTTTCATACCAATATCTAACCCTAAACTTTCGATAAGATTTATTTCCTCTTCTTCATTTTCATTAATTTCTTGTTTATTTTTTTTCATAAATTCACGTCTCCTTTAAATCAACTCTAATATGGTGGAGGTTTATGTTGGTTTTGAGATTTCGCATAACTCGAATTATGGGTATAATACGTTCGCTTAACCCCTGTAATTTGAGTTATAATTCCATCTTGCCCTATATTGCCGCATGAACTTTGATAATAAAAATATTTACCCTCAAAATCAACATTATATTTATATATTTTTTTTTAATTAAAAATCATCAATTATGATTTTAAATATAGTATATCCGGTTAGTCTTTTAACCGAATCTCCATGGATTCAATCATATTAGGATATTTTACTAAAATCTGAATCTTTTAGGTCGATCATAATATTTTCTTATTTCATTGGGATGGGGTTTCAAATCTGGATATTCATTTGTTTTATGGATTATATTATGGCATTTTCTACAGACTGTGATGATTTTTTCAGGATAATAGCTTATATGGTGATTGATTAATATGTCAAGAAGTTCAATATTAAATACTTCTTTTATTTCTTTCTTGGAGTATATTTTTTTAGTTTTGCAGATATAGCAATATTCATTTGATTGATTTATTTGATGGGCTAGCTCTTTTTTAATAATAGTATTTTTACATACGTCAGAGCAAAAATAGTCATTATTTCCCATATCTTTTCCACAAAATTTACAATATCCATCAGAATCCCCATATATATTACTCCAATGAATTGTTTCTGAATCCGAATCCATCCAGCTTTCATCTTCTTCAAAGGTTTCTCTCCAAGGGATATTATTATCATCTAATATTTGAAATTCCTTTTTTTCTTTTCTTATTCGTAGCCAATCTTGGATGTTATTGTTAAAACTAAAGTAAATCATAGGTTCTAGCATATCCCAGATCGGAACCATTTCAGTTCCTCTCATATCTGCAAAAACACAACCCCCATCAAATTTCTTATAAAATAAATTAGGTTTATTTTTTGCTTCATTATATTCAATAACTTTTAGTTTTACACCAATTTCACATAATTTATTATAAACATGCGGATAGATAATTTTACCAAATTTATCTTTTGGTTCCATATTTTACCAACTTCATATTATTATAATTTCTTTTTCTTTTTTAAGATCATATATAGAGATATGACTATGATAGCAAATATAAAAATTAATGTTAAACACCCAGTTAATACCATAATATATTCATAATCATCATTTTCCTCATCTGGAGCTGGCTTTTCTTTTACTATAATTTTGATGGAAGATATCTCAACTGCGCCATCACTATAAGTTACTAAAAATGACACATCATATGTTCCCGACTCGTTGAATATCTGTGTTGGGTTTTGAACTCTACTATATTCACCATCATGGTCAAAACTCCAATAATAAGCAATAATCTTGCTATCATATTTTCCAGAGCCAAAACCTGAGAAATTGACAATTAAGGGAGTAAAACCCTCTGTTTTATCCGCAATAATTGAAGTATTATACGGGCTATAAGCTGGTTTAATATCAATTTCAATATTCGTATTTATACTACTACCATTATTATCAATTACCGTTAGAGTAACGGTGTAATCTCTATAATCTGTAAATGTCCATTTTACTTTTTTCCCTTCTCCATCTCTATCATTTGTAAAATTCCCATCGTTATTATTATCTAACGATTTGTCGAAATCCCAATAATACAATATGATAAAACCATCTGCGTCAGTTCCTGAGCCATTAAATGAAACAAATAATGGGGCCTCCCCTGTTGTTATATCTGCATAAATTGTAGCACTTGGTGGTATATTTGCTTGAATTGTAGAATTTGGTGGTATATTTGCCTTTTTTTGGATCACAATTATTGTGATGTTATCTATGTCTGTTACCCGTTGATCATCAATAACCGTTAATGTAACATTGTATATGCCAGGATTTTGAAAAGTATGCTCAACAATCTGGTTGGTGCTTGTTGAACCAGTATTATCATTAAAGTTCCAATAGTAAGTATCAATATAACCGTCTAAATCTGTTCCATTCCCCGTAAACATAACAACCAACGGCACATATCCCTTTGTAATATTTGCTTCAGCTATAGCTGTTGGTGGAATGTTGACATCCTCCGGGAATGCTTCAATCAAGATATTATCTAAACCAGTATCACCAATATTGTCAGTAACTTTTAATTCGACCTTGTATGTACCTGGACTTTGGAATGTATGTAAAGGATTCTGATCTACACTCGTATTGCCATCATCAAAATCCCAATAATATGAACCGATTGATCCATCAAGATCAGTCCCCAAACCTGTGAACTTTACAGATAATGGTGCATATCCTTTTGTAACATTTGCGCTTGCAGTGGCATTTGGCGGTATATTAGGCACTTCTTTTCCTACATACCCTGAGCCCCAGGCTAAGGTATGCAATACATCAGTGACCAGATTAACGGCCATATTAAGCGATTCTCCGCATCTATCAATGAATGCGTTGTCACTCCAATCATACGCTCTCGATCCTCTATTACCATTTGAGGAGCCTTTAGTGTTTGTTTTAAATGTCCAATCGTTATCTGAATTTGTATCAACACCATTAGGTACTCTAGCCCATACTCGATTGTCATTATCGCTATCAGCCTTAATTGGAGTAACATCCTTTATTACAGAGCTTGAGTTCAGCAAAATAACCTTTTCATCAGTATTATCTAACCATTGAGATGAGAAAGTATTTACCTTGTAGCCATGAGAACTTATCGTACCAGATAATGATTCAATGTCACCATCATTATTTTTTAATTTCCAACTACTTAAATCTACTGGATTATCAGTTGGATTATAAAGTTCAACCCACTCATTGCCACTATCCGATCCTGCAGGATTAAGTTCAAATTCATTAATTATTAGATCGTCTGATGGTGGAGGTGGTACAGTATCATCAGAATCCATCCATACACAATCATAATCACCATCAACATCAAAGGTGGTATCATAGGCTAAATCCAGGGTTGCTTGATATGCCGAGATATTGGCAAGTTCACCGTCAAATGACAAATATTTATCAAACTCTGTAGAAGTATAACTGGTTGTTCTATCTCTGACATAATTTTCATAATCGGAGTGATGGGTTTCCGATCCCCAATCAGTATTAGCTCCCATCACATGGCCGAATACTGCTAGATCTGAAATGTAATGCGTCATAGTACCCGAAAATTTAGCAGCATTCTCGTAATCCTCATCTTGAATGTGCCCAAAAGCCTTTTGGTATTCTTCTTCAGCTCTCACTCCAGATACATTATCCTGTAATGATCCATCTGAATAATAATAGACATGATGTTTTGTATTATCTCCATAGCCAGATGGGTTATCTGGTAGTTCAGTAGCATAGAGGTAGGTGTTTATGTTATCAAGAATGTACTGTTTCTCCCCTGCAGGTAGAAAGTCAAGAGCGTGTTGGGCAATCCAATCATGGGTGCCATAATCTGGGTTATTAGGATCGTCTGAGTATCCACCATTGGACCATGCATTGGAGTTGGTTGGCATGGTCATTATTAAAAGAAGTAAGGTTATCAATATTACCCCCAGCTTTATTATTGTAACTGATTTCAAACAAATCCCCCTAAATGAATTGTAGGTAAAATTCATTGTTAATATTTAAAATAGTCGATTAAAAGGCCAAATGTACAAAAAGTGTGGCCAATTGGCGCCCCTCTTCTTTACTCTTATCTCTCTCAACAACAATTCCGACAAGATTTATAGCATCGTTTACCAATCAACAACTTCCCCATAAATTTCCTCAGTATTTCTATGTAAAGATTTTTCGTTTTCCTTTATTACTTCTATGGTATAATTAAGGTAATTATCTGCTGCGGTAGATTTTTTCTTAACTCTCTCCATTATTTCGTCTCTTCCCAATATTTTATGAGAGGAAGCATGTAGGCAATACTTGTTTCTATCGGTGTCTGGTCTTCTGGTATCTCAAAAACTATACAGCCTTCAACCGATTCTCCAGGTAATAAATTTTCGTAACCGCCTGAGTCGCCAATTAATTCATTCACTTCTTCCTCAGTAGATTCTCTTGGTTGATATTCTTCCGAATTAACTCCTTCGGGTGGATTCCAACGATTATAAATATATTTTTTATTTGTTGCAATTTCTCCTTGGTTTATGTAAGGAGTTATTTGTTCCCTATTCCAATTATTTTGAAATTTATAAGCTAATATTATAAATGTCATATTTGGCTTTGCTATAAATGTATAATAACCATTGACATAAAGACCATCTACAGCTATATCGCTTTTCTTCCACCAGAGAAGGGTCATTGAAAGATTATTTGTATCTTCTACTTCTGTTATTGTATCTCCAATTCTAACGTTTGGCACTTGAATTGTAATATTTTTCTCTGCCAATATTCCTCCAGAAGTATTGATAATACTTATTGTACCTTTTACTTTATCAGCACCTATTTCTTTTTCCACAGCGGTGTAAGTTGGTAAATAAAATTTAAAATCCTTTTCTTCCCCAGGATTTAAAGATTGTTCCGAATATAAAGTATTATCGATTTTACTTTTTCCTGAAGAAAGAAGAAGTTTCTCTATTTCGGCTGATGCCCTACCTTCGTTTCTTAATAATACCTTAACACTATCAAAGTAAAACCTATCTACACCCACATCATATATAGATATGTTATATTCTTTAATAACAATTTTTGGTTCACCTAATTGTCCTGGCTTTGGTTCTGAAGTGGATTCTGAATTTTCTTCTTCAATACAGCCATCCATTATCACAACTGCTAATATCAATACTCCTATTATGAGCAAGGATAATGTTTTTCTCTTCATGGTTTATACATCCTTTTCAATACATTTGAACTTTCTTTTTTACCTACTAAAGCTCGATTGCAGATAATAAAGGTAACCCATTAGTGACTATATTTCAGTAAAGGCAAGTGCTGTAAGAATAGTTGTTCAAGGTAAATGTAATTTGTTTTTGAAATAACAAAGAATGACTAGAGCAAAATTTGCTATCGAGATTCTTAGGACAGGGACAGTGTTTGGAAACACTGGTCAAGTAGTAGAGGGATAAGTGATACGTTACAAGAAAGGTGAGGGATGTGGGCCATCCCCCCTCCCCAAAGGTTGCGTTAGCAACCGTAATCCTTGTTCATCCCTTATTGCGCAACGTTATGTTTTGTAACAACAACACAAAATCAAAAAAAAAGAAAAAAAGAGATGAGTAATATCCACGAGGTGCAATTTTCCTTAGGATTGAATTTTTATTTTCATGATCTGGCTAAAGGTTGAAGTGGGCCCAGCCGGACCCACCATAAAATCAATTTAAAAATATTTTTATCTTTCAAACATAAATTTACAAATGCCCAAAGTGAAGGATTCAATAATAAGATAAATATCGTGAAAAGAAAAGCATATGGATATAGGGATCTGGAATGTTTTATTCTTAAAATCTTTCAAGCATGCGGGGTGATAGGAATATGATTCCCCCTAAATTGGGAGAAGAGGCAATTTTATTAAAAATTATTCTAAATTTATTTTTAAGTTATTAATGTAATTTATCAATGGTTCAAGATCCTTTATGGCTTGTTTTGTAAATTGTAATAATTCTTGAATTTGGATTTCCAATCCCTTTTTTAAATCTGCCAGATCAAAGACCTTACTAAAATAGTCCCAAGTTTGATTTTCACATAATGTAATCTCCCACTCCTTATTTTTTAATTTTTTTGAAATTTTTAAAAAATCATTATCTTCTGCGAAATAATCTAGGTATTTTGGGTTCATACGAAAGTCTACACTAAAAATAATGTCAGTTTTATTTGGAAAAATGCCAATCCCAATATGTGCTTGTAGTGTTTTCCAATTTTTCTTCCTTTGTTCAATTGTAAATTCATATGCTTTCCAATCAGGAAAATGAATGCCATTTCGTTTTTCTAATTTATAAGATTTTAATTGATCTTTGGATATTAATTCATTAAATAATCGTTTAAGTGTTGCTTCCATAACATTCTTTAAATCGAAAAAATTTGATGAACCTTTAATAAGATTCTTGGTAAAGCCATCATTGCTACCCATACCTTTCACCTCTAAAAAGTTTTTAAAATCTATTAATAAAAAATTATTATAATTCTCTAATAAGTCATAAACTTGATACCAAAAATATTGGCCAATATATCGCTTTGAATTTTCATTTTCAATATCTTGATAAAAATCAGTTAATAAAATTACTTCACCATTATTTAATCTACAATATTTTTCTATTTGGTCGTATGAACCTAATTCATCTTCATATTTATTTAATCTTGATCCTGTTTTAATTTCTATAATTATTTTCTTATTTCTTGAATCTACAATTATTAAATCAATTTTTGAGGTTTTTATTTTATATTGATTGTAAATTTTGAAGGGAGATCTATATTTTTCATTTTCTTTTGATTCTTGAGTTATCAGATTAACGAACCTTTTAGCAAAATTATTATTTTCTTTTAAGCAAATCATTAATCCAGTCGTTGTAAAATTTTCTAACGGTGTGATTTTCCTTCCAGGTTTGTATTTCTCTAGCTCAATGAATAAATTTGCACTACTCATCCAATCGTGGAAAAATAACTTTTAAGTTATAAACTTATGTATTCTTTCAATTTTTAATTATATAATTTTATTGATTTTGCCTTTGCAATTACAACCACCCCCGCAATCGCAATTACAATCGCATTCGCGTATGTAATTGTGTTCACAATCGCAACCGCGAATGTAACCGCGCTCGCAAGCGTACTGGCAGGTAGAAAATTTTAAATACATCCTAACTATTTATTTCTAATATGTCTGATCACGGGGAGTGGCACGGGAGAGCATTGTGCAAGCTGACTAAGAAACTGCTGGATAAGAATTACGAAGTATATTCCGAATGCATGACACCCGACCTGGAGTTCATCGAATTGGGTGAAAGAATACTTGGGAAGACACCCGGTAAACTTGGGATCTCACTATTCGTTGGTAACAAATCGCTTGATACAAGGCTTAGCAAACCGGATATGGTAATCGTCAAAGATAACAAGGTCCAGCATATAGTCGAGGTCGAGGAGTCTAAGAACCCAATTGAGATAGCTGGGTTGATCGTTGCTACCAGGGTGGCGGACCTGTGCGACATTAATAGCGAAAAGGTACGGATACGACCATTACCGACTGAAGGGGCGATCCTGCATATTCTGTTCAAGGACTGGCTTTCTGTAAATGTTAGGACTGTTATTGATGATGTAATTGATGAGAAAGTTAATTTATTGGATATCAAGATCATGAGATTTGAAGAATTTATAGAGAATATGGATGGTTTCTAAACAATCAACAAGGAGGTATTGATTTGAACTGGGAGATAAAGAAGTTAGAAAATGATAATATTGTAATTGAGTCCGAAATGGTTAGGACCGAAATGGTACATTGGGGATTCAATATTAAATTTAAGGACAAAAATACGTTAAACGAAGTACTTAGGCATTGTGACTCAATGAGCAGTGCTCATAGGAGCATTAGTGAAAAAAAAGTACAGCAACTTAAAAATGAGCTTAATGGAGGTTTCTTGTCAATGGATATGTTTAGGTGGTTGAACACTTGGATAGTTACTAAAGATAAAACTAGATATTTTGGTTATTCTGTTGCAAATAAAATATCAAAAATATTATTTGGTGTTGATAGGGATGTAATGCCTAGAATAGATGGACAAGAGGGATTGCAGATTATAAAAAGATCAAATAGAGAAATATTAAACATTCTTTCAGAAACATTCAAGAGGCAGTTGGGAAGTAAATAAATATTTTTGAAATCCTATAAACTACTTCATTTTGAAATAATTGTATAATTTATTAGGGGATTGAAATTATGTATGAAACAGATGATGACCTGAATAAAATAACTATAATTGCAGGTTTGCCGGAAAAAACTAAGGAATATTATCAAATGCAGGCTCTCTGGCATAAAGCACTTGATTTAAAGTCTAATGGAGAATATGGAAATGCGATTGAACTCTTAAAAGAGGGAATTAGATTATGTCAAACCGATCAATATTCAAATAGTAATAGATTAAATTTTTATAATAACTAAAAATGTCCACTACAAGGGGTTCACTCCAAAACGTTTAATAAGAATTATTTCTTTATAGAGGCTGATGAAACACATTATCAAGAAACGAACGAATAAAAAATATTGTAATTATCGAAAAGTCATTATTGCCAATTTTATTATAACCTTCCTTATGCTATTAACCTTCTCCCCCTGGTTTATTGGTACAGTAAAAGCTGAATCCGAAACAGAAACAAAGATAAAAGTTGATTGTGGAATCTCTGGTAGTATTTCAATTGCATCAGATACTTACAGTTTTGGTAGTTTAGGAAATCTGAAATTTGGAGGTTCTTTAAGTGGGGGGATTGATATCCCAATAAATATGGTAGTCACCCATCCCGAATATGTAGATCCCGATGAAGAATTTTTTATCAGCGTTAATGCTGAAGGAACGAGTGAAGGAAAGATTTGGGCACAATCAAGTCTTTCCCTAGACGGGGAAATATATGGAACGGATTTTCATTTTATATACACTGAAGAATTATTTACATTTGACTTTTCAGTGCCATTAGGAGATGACAATGAATTTGAGGCGGTTTTAAAGTATCCATTATGGGAAATCTTTAAAGATGATTGGTTAAATAAATATTATGTCATTTTATATATTGAAGCAACATTCATTGTGACTATTAGTTCATATATAACGGGTTACATCGGGATAGATGGTCCCATTTCTTCTCCATCTAATGATGATTGGACATGGCCGGACAAAGGAGAATTCAATAAGGAATTAAAGGTAAAAAATGATATTTGGGTAGAAGAACTTATATCAATATCATTTTCTGATATGAATTATTTTATTAGTGATATTTCTGTAGAATTTAAAAGTTTATCTTTATCACTAGATTATGACATTCCAGATTTTAGAGATCCCAGTTCAATTGAGGTAACAATATACGATAAAGATTGGTTTAGTGTAAGATCACGACAATCAGCATGGGATCCATATATAACTCAATCATCTTTTACAACAAGAATAGTAACAGCTCCGATACAACTTAAAGTTAAACCAAATTACTCTTTATGGTGTTATAGTATTTCATCAATAATGATAATAATTATTGTCGTAGTTGTAATTCATACCGTAAGAAGAAAAAAAAACAAACCCCGTCATAGTTATCAACAACCCGTGACACAACCAACCTATCAGCAACCAGCGGTACGACAACCTTATCAACAACCCGTGACACAACCAACCTATCAGCAACCAGCGTCTGATAAAGATGACAATGATGTTATTCAATATACAAAATTTGAACACAAAGAAGTAAAGCAATCGTTTGATGGTGGATTAAAAGTGGATAATGACGATGACATTATTCAATATTCAAAGTTTGATCGAAAAAATATAGAATCATCGTCTGACGATAATGAATTAGTATGGGATAATAACGATGACATTATTCAATATTCAAAGTTTGATCGAAAAAATATAGAATCATCGTCTGATGATAATGATTTAGCATGGGATGATGACGATGACATTATTCAATATTCAAAGTTTGACCGAAAGAAAATAAAATCTATGTCTAAGGAGGATGATGGCGATATTATTCACTACTCAAAAGTTGATAAGAACATATGAATATTTATCGACCTAATTTACCCTCACTTTCAAGTTTCTTTAAAGTAAACTTGATCTCTTCTTTTGATAATCCTAATTCCTCAGAACATTTTGAAATTGAGACTGTACCCTCGTGAGATTCAATGTAATCTAAGATGCTGGTTTCAATTTCTTTATCTTTTTTTTCTTTTATTTGTTTACTTCTAGTCTTTGGGGTTTCAGCATTTTGTTTCATAACTTGTTGTAGTTCATGTCTGGATTTTTCTTTTTTAGTTATTAATTTTCGTGTCATTTTATTTTGGTGTGTGGTTTTTCGATGATAATGTCTATAGAAAATTAAGATAATAATGATTAGTATTATTCCTAAAATGATGTAAACCATATTGAAGGGTGATGGTGAATTTGAATCTTTTTCAACATCAGTATTATTTTCTGAAGGGTCAGGTTGAGAAACATCAATATCTTTGCCAGTAGTTGCATCATTTGGAAATTTATCTAAATGCAATCCAGTTGTCGAATCAGCCTGTGATTTTCCAGTATTCCATTCGTCTGGATAACCGTCTATATCTGTATCTATGCTAGCAGCAGGATCTGTTGGGAAATTATCTAAATGTAATCCTGTTGTAGAGTTATATTGCGACTTATCCTCATTCCAACTGTCTGGATAACCATCGCCATCTGTATCTACGCTAGCAGCAGGGTCTGTTGGGAATGCATCGGAATTATCACCCACACCATCGTTATCCTCGTCATTCCACTCATTTGCATCCTCGGGGAACTTATCTAGTTTTAAGCCGGTAGTAGAATCTGATTGACTCATGCCTTCATTCCATTCGTCTGGATAACCATCGCTATCTGTATCTACACTTGCAGCAGGGTCGTTTGGGAACGCATCACGATGTAATTCTGTTGTAGAATCTGACTGGTCCATACCCACATTCCAACTGTCTGGATACCCATCATTATCAGAGTCAACTGACGCTGCCGGATCAATAGGGAAATCATCGATACTATCTACGATTCCATCCGCATCTGAATCCCCTGACCATATTCTTACTAATCCATTCCCCATTGAAGAATGATACCCAGAAGCAAACATACTCCCATCCGGGGCCCATGATATACTAGCATCTTGAAACCCTTCTGTTAGTTCCTGGATACATGTCCAATCATCAGTATCCCATATCATAATGTCATCACCTCTCGCACCTGATACCAACTTGCTACCATCGGGTGACCACGCTACACATAATACCAGATCTGAAGACGCAATGAACGTCTTAATACAATTCCAACTACTAGTGTCCCATATTTTCACCGTGTCATCTCTTGACCCCGACGCCAAATTGCTCCCAACAGGAGAAAAAGCAACTTCAAGTAGCCAATCAGAGTGACCAGTGAGTGTTTGAATGCATTCCCAAGAACTAGTAGACCATATCTTAATTGTTTTATCATCAGACCCCGAAGCCAACTTGCTGCCATCGGCTGACCACGCAACACTCCACACTCCATCCGTATGCTCGGTAAGTGTGCGTTCTAATCCAAAATAATCAGGTGAACTCCTTGTTGAGGTGAACTGAATGTCTGAAGTATCAATTAATTCTTTTGTGGCATAGTTTTCTTGTGCTATGAACGGAATATATACTGCAACAAGTAGTAAGAGAAGTATTGGAAATATTATTCTATGTTTCATGTGATCCCCTTAGTTTTTCCTTATAAACTTCCTACCGGCCTAATCTACCTTCTTTCTCTAATTTCTGTAAAGTTTTTTTAATTTCTTCTTTTGATAATCCTAATTCTTCCGAGCATTTTGAAAATGAAATAGTACCTTTTTGTGATTTAATATATTCAAGAAGTTTGTCTTCAATTTTAGTTGGTTGAACGATAGTGGGTGCTGACTTTGTTAGTAGTTGTGTTTGTTGCTCGGCTGTCTTTGAATCTAATATTGTTTGAAGCTGAGCGTGGATCTCATTACGCAATGCTTCCTCTTTCTCCTTCATTTGAATGTCCATCTGGGTCTGTTGCTCGGCTGTCTTTGTATCAAATTCTGTTTGAAGCTGAGTGCGAATCTCATTACGTAGGGTTTCCTCTTTCTGTTTCATTTCTGAATCCATTGTATTTTTTATCTCTTCTTCTCGTGTTTTAAGTGTTTCATCAAATTCTGCTTCAAACTTTTTCCTAATTTCTTCTTCATCAACTGCTGGTGTAGGTACCGGGGTTGGTGTTGGTTCCGGGGTCGGGACCGGTGGAGGTGGAGGTGCAGGTACCGGGGTGGGTGCCATGGGTGGTTCTGGTACCGGAGTAGGTACCGGGGTGGGTGCCACGGGTGGTTCTGGTACTGGTGCTGGTACAGGTGTTGGTACTGGTGTAGGTGCAGGGGTGGGCACCACGGGTGGTTCTGGTATCGGTGTTGGTACCGGATCAGGTACCGGGGTGGGTGCCACGGGAGGTAATTCTACCTGTTCATTACATGATGGACAAATAACGGTTACTTGCTCTCCTGTTGTTTCGTATGTAAAGGTTTTTGAACAATATGGACATACAAATTCTTTTTTCGGCACATCTGGTGGAGGTATAGGTGGTGGTGCTGTAGATATTGAAGCTGGTAAGGTTACCTGACTTTTACATGATGGACAAATAACGGTTACTTGCTCTCCTGTTGTTTCGCATGTAAAGGTTTTTGAACAATATGGACATACAAATTCATTTACTGTAGCATCTGGCGGTGGTATAGGTGCTGGTGCTTGAGGTCTTGGAGATACTGAATTTTCAATTATATTTGTGATTGTAAATATAGATGTTATTGCTTTTGCATTTCTACTTGGTAAATTGATAATCTTTAAAATCCCCCCAATCATAAGCACATATGCAATTAACATATTTGTTAATTTTCTCATTTTAATTCTTCCATTAGTATATTTTTCATCTTTAATCAGATTTGTTTGAGTTTCAAGTTATGTTTTTACTTTTTAATATATAATTACTCTTACTAACTCAACCTCCCCTCTCTCTCTAATTTCTGTAAAGTTGCTTTGATCTCTTCTTTTGATAATCTCAATTCTGCTGAGCATTTTGATATGGAAACTCTTCCATCGTGTGATTCAATGTAATCTAAAATTCTATCCTCGTTTGTTTGAGATTGAGAAATAATGGGTGCGGAGTTAACTATTGGCTGCCGTTGATGTGTAATTGGGTTTGGTGGAGATGTAGTTATTGTTGGTGATGGTGTTTTTACTACATTTACTTCTTTTCTTGACATAGTACAGGTTTTTAGATTACCAACTGAATCCTTATAGTAGACTAACGCATCGAAATGTGTTGTTGTACACATCATGGGGTCAAGATACACTGCTACCGTTTTTCGCTCTTGCGGGTTCACGTTACCCAGATTGATTTTATTTCCCGTCATGATATAATCAGGTTCGGTGTGATCGAATCTCAATACATTAGTGTCATAAATGAGTTCTAAACCCACTTCTGTTATCACAGAACTAAGTTGATTCTCGACAGCGATCTTAGCGCGGATAAACCCTGCAAAGTATTCTGTTTCTCGGAGTATCTGAACTTTTTGGTCCACTACCACATGTTCTCCACCAATATTCAACCAGTAACTTAGTTCAGTTTTTATAGATTCATCTTTTGTTGTAGGTATGCACTCGACAACGAAATTTACAGGTATTGAACCGAGCTCAGTACTTTTTAAAGCAATATCAACTTCCGTGGATTCCCCGGCACATAAATTTGATATTGGGGTAAAACCCTTAATCGCTACTATGTCACTATTCGGACTTATATGAATATTTTCCGCATGTACTTTCCCTATATTAGTTACGGTCATTTTACAACGGTTGTAGATATTTGGCTGTAATTCATCGGTAGGTAGTGCTATAGAAAATATAGGTTCGCTAGTATTTTTGATTTTTTCTAACATCACCGTACACTCATTTGCAATAGAAATACATCGTTGGTATTCATGAATATCAAATGCATCTTTAGCTTGAGCGAAGTGTTTTTCTACATCACCAGTGAATATCTGATCTTGTACATCTGTAATCTCTTTTTCACACGATTTAAGGTTTTTCTCAGCGTCATTATAGAGTTTGATGTATTTTTCAACAGTTGAAATAGCGCTTTTCGCATGGTGCAATGCGTTTTCATATTGGTGATTCTGGAAAGCGTCAATTGTAGAATCAATAAGACCGTGGGTTGAAATATCTTTCTCGGTTGCAGTTGCAATAGCTGATTTAAGTTCATCAATAGCTTCTTTTGCTTCCCAAAAATCTTGAGCTTTTTGATTTAAATAATCTAAGGCATTTTTTACAGTAGAAGTTGCATCTTCATACCTACCTGCAACAAAATCTTCTTTAGCTATAGTGTACAAATTTTCCGGTCTAGTAGTGTCACAACCTTCATTTTTTACATTTTCAATACTTTCAAGTACTTCTGATAAGGTTTCACGTGAACTTTTAAATGTTGAATATAAATTTTTGGCATGCTCAATAATATCTGAAATAGTAATTTGTGCAGATTCATATACCCTATCTGACATATCCGTTTTTACATACTTAAGCAATTTATTATAATATTTAGCGGGTATAATTAAACCTTCTTTTCGATAATTCTTTATTATCTTCCTTGCATTAGATAACATCTCAGTTGTTTTCTTGTGCTCTTGGATAACTTCCTCACTTTTTATTTGCGCGGCCTTTGCAGTTTTCATAGCCTTTTTGTAGAGCGCTATTTTCTTGCTCATTTAATCAACTCTTCAGCTTCTCGCAACTGTTTCTTTTCCGCAGTTGTATCAATGCTCAGTTTCTTCATCTCTTGAATATGCGAACGTAATTTTGAGATTTCTGCTTTTGCATTCGCTAGGGCTTTTTCCTCTCGAGATTTACGCGTAATTACAACCATTACCCCAAAAATCAAGATAATTATAATCCCAGAAATAATTCCATAAAAAATAGTATTATGAAATGCGGGAAAGAAATCCGAGTTATCACCGATGCTGTCGCCGTCTGCGTCTTTCCATTCATGGGGATCGTTGGGAAATGCGTCGGCTTTATTGTCTCCGTAGCTATCACCATCTGAGTCCGCCCATTCGTTTGGGTCATTCGGGAATGCATCGGCTTTATTGTCTCCGTAGCCGTCGCCATCGCTATCTTTCCATTCATTAGGATCGTTTGGAAATGTATCATTATTATTTACATAGCTATCATTATCATCGTCTAGAAAGTCGTCATCATCTTGGCCTGGGAATAAATCGACATTATTTACATAGCCATCATTGTCGTCATCTAGATAATTATCATCGCCTTCACCGGCATATTGATCTGAATTATCACCGTACCCGTCTCCATCAGTATCATTCCATTCAGTTGAATCATCTGGAAATGCATCGGCTTTGTTATCGCCATAACCGTCTCCGTCTGTATCGTTCCATTCAGTTGGATCATTAGGAAACGCATCGTTTTTCTTTAAAACACCATCATTGTCAATATCACCATATGGGTTTATGGGATCTTTTATAGGATTATAACATTCGATATCACTAAGAATACCATCTTCATCTCGTCCACCTATTACATAAATTTTACCGCTTACTACTCCACATGTTAATAAAGTTCGAGCGGTAGGCATTTCAGTACATGGGTTCCATTCATCTCTGAGTGGGTCGTATACTTCAACCGTTGAGAGATAACTATCTGAATCGCCACCTCCAATTGCATAAATTTTACCATTTACAACACCACAGCTTAATGTCCACCTAGCAGTGGGCATGTTGGCACATGTATTCCATGAATCAGTGCTTGGGTTATAACATTCCACAGTTGAATAAATATTATTATTATCCCAACCGCCAATCGTATAAATCTTGCCGTTAATTACAGCACAAGTTAAACCTAATCGGGGGGTGGGCATGTAGGTGCAATTGCTCCATAAATTTGAAACTGGATTATAACATTCTACTAAGCCATCTAAAGAACCGCTGCTATCTAAAGAACCGCCAATTGTATATATTTTTCCATTTACCACACCACATCCAGGCATAGCCCTTTCATTGGTCATATTGGGGCACATGCTCCAAGTATCTGTAGCTGGATCATAGCACTCAACAGTTGAAAATGCATTATAATCATCATCTAATCCTCCCATAGCATATATTTTATCATCAATACTTGCGCACGTTAGTGCCCACCGACTAGTTGGCATGTTTTCAAGGTTTTTCCATGAATTTGTGGATATATCATAACATTCAACCTTTGATGAACAATAATAATTATCAGAAAATGATGATTGATAGTCTCCTCCGATTGCATAGATATTATTATTTATAACAGCACATGTTAATCCCATTCTAGCAGTGGGCATGTTTGAGCATGATGACCAAGGGGATTGTTTTTCAGCTTTAACATAATCTCCTGTAAAAGTAATTAACCCGATAAATGCTACAACTGAGAGCACACCCACAATTCCCAAAGCTACAGCTTTCCTCATGTTTTTACCTCCTATTCCCAATAAGCTTTCGGTAGTTAGCAATAACAATCACAAAGACATAAGCCTTTTGGAATAGGCACTGAAAAATACTTCCGCAGTCTGTGATTGTACACTAACTACCGAATGATATAGTAATACAATTGCAGATATAATAGTTTATCGTGAAATGCGAATGATCGTCCATACATTTATTGGTATTTTTTGACACTATGATTATGTGTCATTGACAAGCAGACGGAATAGATATTGTGCATCGGTGAGGTTACACAACTAATTCAAACGCTCATCGGAATGTCACGCATATCAAGAGACAACGACGGCATATGCACGTGTGTCAATCCAGCCTTCCCTTCATACTATTTATGCAGTCTCTGGCATTGTGTATAACTCCTATTTTGCGAAGTATACGTTCACATAACCCCCGAAATTTGAGTTATATGACCCCTTGTCCTATATTCCTACATGAACTTTGATAATAAAAATATTTAACCTCAAGATCAACATTATATTTATATAATATTTTTTTAATTAAAAATCATTAATTATGATATTAAATGTATCATACCCGATTAATCTTTTAATCGAGTCCCCTCAGGCCCGCCACTTTCTTCTTATTTTTTGCTTAGTGAGGTTTGAGGTGTGAGTACGCTCACGAATTTCATTCGTTCGCTTGAGGTGAGAGGGGAAATCCTAAACCCCACACCCCACATCCAAGATCCCTAAATTTAGATCGATCCAAATTCGGGATCGGGATATAATTTATTATTACTGGATTAGGATCGGGTTCTGATATATTTTAGCTGAAATAGGCTCGGGGTTGATATTGTTCGAACCTGAATTAATGAAATATAAACAGAGCCTGCCAAGCGGTTTTTCTACAGAGCCTAACGAAGTGGATCCCGAGCCCGAGTATAATGGAGTGATATCTTGGATTTGGCACTACCCATACAATTAATCATCCAACTTCTCACCTCAAACGATTGTTTTTAGAAAAAGATCGTAGTGTACTCTCACTCCACACCTTAATTCATTATCCACCATTCGCCATTCTCCATTCTGCCAACATTAACCATTTAATATCCATATCAGTTCAGTTTTTGTTCCAGAAACTAATTATAAACTAAACGATATAATTCACTTTACTGAAGGTCAGATATTGGTGACGCCATGAGTGTGAATAAGAAAAACGATAAGAATGTTGAAAAGGACGATCACCATTTAAGATCAAAGTATCGCTTTTTTATTCAAGAGCCGTTTTTTGTAGTTATGGTCTTGATGTTTTTCATAATATTAAGTTACATGATCTTATCCTTGGAACATGGCATGGATAAGAATGAGCCACATCTCAAAGATGAAGAGGGTTTTTATCCATGGGCCGAACTTTATACCGAAGGTATCTACAGTATACCAATAGATGACGCCCGCGGTAATTATTTTGATGAAAACAGGATCAGCATTAATCGGCTTGGTACGGAAATCTCCATCGATAGTGAAATTGGAAATTATGATGGGGGGAAAGAAAAAAACGATCTCTTCGTCACCGTGATATTTTCGAATAATACTCCGGTCGTTAATGCTGATGCACTTGTAAGAATATCTGATCAGATGGTCATAAATGGCACCACAAACTCTTCAGGCCAGATTATTTTATATAATTTACCTCGCGGGAACCATCTAATAAAGGTAATGATCCCCGTTCAGGACGGCTTGCCAGTAATATTGCATGATTTTGTAGAATCCAAGGGAGATTTGGGTTTCTATAATATTTATTCTGTTGTAGATTATGAAATACTCTCGCAAAATACTTTAAATAATTCCATAATAAAGCTGGAATCAAAAGATAAACAACCGGTAGTAAATGTAAATGTCTTATTTAACCGGAAATTCATTGGTAGAAGTTCAAATGACGGCACCCTTAAACTGGTTAACATATCGGATGCATGGGGTAATCTGAGATTAGATGATCAATCGAAAGAACCAATAATGGGCGCAGTAGTGATCTTGAACGACGAAGTGATCGGTACAACCAATAATAATGGTGTAATTCAAATTTCAACATTTGATAATATCTTATTAAACGTGGAGATCAAAGACTCGTTCAATAGGCCGATCAAAGATGTCGAGATCATATTGGATGACTCCAAAAAACCCATAGGTTATACAGGTAATGATGGCAAATTTTCCACGGAAATTGCACTTCGTATGGGTGAACATGTAGTTATTTCGCGAAAGGTGGTGGATGGTTATGAGATCCCATTGGCTTCCGGTATTGGCTTGGTGAATGGCGACTATCATTATATCAATCATTGGCCGCCCGGGCCAAGTGTTCTATTATCCGGATTCATAACACTGGGTCTTGACGATGTTTTTGGCGTATTTCTGATGTGCCTGCTAATTATCGGTGTTTACGGCATAGCACGGCGCTGCTTTGGCTGGCCTGCGGCGGTCATTAGTTCTCTTACGTGTATGTTCAATGGTGTGGTCTTATTACTATTCTGGGGGCAGTGGATGGGTGATCTGGCGGCGGTCGCATTCGTTGTATTTGGTCTTTTCTTGTTCATCGAGGGCGTTGGGTTACATAATAAATTATTGGGTGCGAGTGTAACGTTCTTGGCGGGGATAATGTTTGCAACGGCGGTCTCGATGCGATATTCCACTCTTGTATTTTGTATGATACCATTGATATATTATGCCCACCACCTGTACATTAATATAAATACCAACAAAGATAACAATTCACACGTTTCTAATAAATTGAAACTCTATTTCTCGAAGGCCAACGTGAAAAATACTGTTATCCTCATCATACCGTTCATTGCCGGGCTAATCCTGATCGGCACTCTGATCGCGAGTTATAATGCCACTTATTACGGCGGACCATTTAATTCGGGTTATCAGTCATCGCGAACCCTTGTAACTGTCTCACAAACTGGCAATAATAACAATATTAGTTTCGAGACATATGCCGTACAGGAAAACTTTTTCGAAGTGTATTTCGAGTATTCAGACGACGACTTGGAGAACATTCCGCATGTAATGAATTTTTTATTTGTGTTTATGCCCGTTCTTTTTTTATCAATACCTGTAATTTTCTTTACCCGTAAAAACCCAATAACCTCGGCCTTACTCGTATGGATAATTTTGCTCTTCATTATATATCTCTCACAGGAGTGGGTTCTGACCCGGGTGGTTAGGGATATTCGATATTATCTGCCACTGGTGCCGCCATGTTCGATCTTATTTGGATATGGGTCGTATTGGCTAATAGAAAGAGGTAAACAATTCAGAGGCTCGTTTAAAATCGTCAAGAGATCCATATATTATTCAATAATAGGATTAGTCATAGCACTCATTTTATCATCAAGTGTTCTCGGCGCACAAGACACTCTTGCTCCATTACTTGAAAAAAATGATAGTACACATGGGCTGCCACCACCACCACGGGATATGTTAGTTCTGGATCAAGTGCTGGTGGAAACTAATATCTCAGGTCTATTAAATGACCCTTTGTATTACCAGGGAAAAATAGTGCGCCTCGGTGATGTCGAAATAATCGAGGCGATCAATCTTGATATCTATTTTATTGCAGACAGCCCAGTAGATAAAAATGAAGAATTTATCGTATTAAACCTGAATGAGATTGAAAATCCAAACCTTTTACTGGGAACTAAATTGGATGTTACAGGCATTTTTGTTAGAGATAACAAAGATCCTGATAAATGGATGATGATCGTTAAAGATCGCGTGGGGCTGGATATAAAAAATGATGCCCGCTCCGGGTATGGCTATGGGTATGAAGTGGATGGCTTGGGGCAGATCAACTCGACTCGGCGCAACCAAGCACAACCGCCCACGAACCAGGTCAACGACCAGTTGGACAAACCGCCGAAAGATGGAAAGAGACCAAATATGCCCAGAGGGAAATTACAATTTACAAAAAAAGAAAAACTCATGTGGGATCTAAATTTAATTGCGATCTTGTTATTCTACGCTTTATTATTATTTAACGGGTTTGTGATCATTATCAATAGAAAGAGGGGTGAATTTGATGGGTTGAGAAGGGGATGATAATTTGCTGAGTTGATGTTGAACAGATACCTTGCTGGGTTTATGCTGAACAGATACCTGGCTGGGTTTATGCTGAACAGATGCCTGGCTGAGTTGATTCCTGGATTTTATTTTTTAAAGCTAGGCATCTATCAATCAACAATTAATCCAGGTATCTATCAATCAACAATGAATCAAGGTATCTGTCAATCAACAATGAATCAAGGCATCTATCAATCAACAATTAGTCAAGGTATCTATCAATCAACAATGAATCCCGGTATCTGTCAATCAATAACCCATCCCGGCATCTGTCAATCAACAATTAATCCAGGCATCTGTCAATCAACAATTAATCCAAGCATCTGCCAATCAACAACCCATCACGGCTACTACCCCTCGATAACACATCACTGCCACAATTGAATTATTTTTTCATAAGTTATTTAAACCCAGATAAATATCTAACTACGATGGTAAAACTAACCCAGATATTAACCAAACGTAACTTGCCGTTGCAATTATTTTTCATATTTTTGATAATAGTTCCATTTTTTTTCTTTTCGGATTTCTTGGATCATATAACATTCCATTTTTCAGGAAGTATTCGGTCGAATATAATAACCGATCAATGGATAATTGTGATGCTGAACATATTGGTATTTTTGAGTTTTTTAATACCATTATCATTTCGACGCAAAGTTAACTGGAAAGAATATAGTCTGGTGACTGCTTTTTTCGTATCATTGTTCATTGAAATGTATGGAATTCCATTAACTGTCTTTTTCGCTTCAAGATCGATTATCGGTTCTGGGACACTCCCTCCGAATATTATTTATGAATTCACATTTCTTGGAGTTAACATAAGTATGACTGTAGCAATGGTCTATGGGACAGTTTTAATGGTCATTGGGACGGTTTTGATAGTATTAGCTTGGATCACGCTTTATAAAAATTGGGAGCCTGACAAAATAGTTAGAAAAGGGATATATTCTTATTCGCGGCACCCACAATACTTTGGCTTTATTCTAATAATCCTGGGCTGGTTGATCGGTTGGCCGACGATACTAACCCTGATCTTCGCACCTATATTGATATATATCTACGTTCGGGTTTGCAGGCTCGAAGAACAAGAGCTTTCCCATATCAAAGCTTATAAGTTTTATAAGAAAAGAGTGCCGTTTTTTTTGTAGATAGCAGATGGATAATATATGATTGGGTGATGGTAAGTTCTATATCACGATATATTACTAGGATGTTCTATATTTCGATACATTATTAGGATGTTGGACGTAGCGCTTGATTATTAGGATGTTGGACGTTACGATTCATTGTTAGGATGTTATACGTATCGCTTTATTATTAGGATGTTGAACGTTACAATTTATTATTAGGATGTTCAATATTGCGATTAATTATCAAGATGTCTGATTTATTATTGTTAATTCATTTATGCATCCTGTTATATTAGCGACATTTAGTACATCCTGAAATCTCATCGACATTTAAAACATCCCGTAATCTCTTCGACATTTAGAACATCCTGTTATCTCAACGACATTTAGAACATCCCGATATCTCAACGACATATCGAACATCCTGATATCTCAGCGACATTTAGAACATCCCGAAATCTCAGCGATATTTAGAACATCCTGCCATCTCTACGATATATAGAACATCCTGTTATCCCCGCGCTATATAGAACAACTCGACAATGATATATTTTATGACATATTATTAAATCATTTTACAGACTGGAATCTATCCCCAAGCTTTTTCATGACTTTTGGTAGTGTAGTATATTCCATATCTGCCAATGGCAGTCTATGTGGCTCGAATGGGCCGTGCCTGCGCATGTACTTACTTGGAATCGACTCCCCTGTCATGGGTCATGATCAATTCCAGATCGTCACCACAGTTCGTCACGTGGAAGTCATTTATCGTTCGGTTATTCTTGCCCTCTCCCAAGATCGTGTTGCCAATTGCAATCAAGTCCGGATGGACAAATGAATGTCCCGGCCAACCGCCTACATCTGCCTTAATTACAGATATCGTAACTTTTTCTGCCATGATTATCTCACCTATTATACACCTTACTGTTAATTACAATAGTTGGTGTTTTCATAGCTTCCACCTCTTCCTATATAGCTGGAGTCGTTCAGGCCCCACTCATCTCCCGCTCAATGCGTTCGATAACGCCTTTGCTCCCGACATAGATGGGCGTCCTGTGGTGTGGTCTATCCGGCGTGATCTTCAGAAGGTCCTCACTGCCATTGGATATGCGTCCACCAGCCTGCTTGGCGATGAACCCGATTGGGTTGGCCTCGAAAACGAGGCGCAATTTTCCGTCAGGTTTTCCCTCCAGGGCTGGATACGCGAAAAGACCGCCGTATCTCAATATCTGGTGGAAATCAGCCACGAAGGAACCCGAATATCTGAGCTTGAAACCGTCCTTTTCAAGGCCGTCGACTATCCTGGCGTGCTCTTTTGTCCATTTTATCTTGAGGCCCCCGATACCGTAGAGGTTGCCTTCCGGTATCTTCACATCCTCTTTCAGCATGATGTACGCCCCCTTTTTGTCCATAGCAAAGATATACACGCCCTCACCCACAGTCAGGGTAAGGGTGGTCATGGGCCCGTAGAGCATGTAGAACGCCGCAGCCATGTCATCCCCCTTCTGGAGGGCATTATCGTTCCTGTACACCCCCACGATGGTTCCCACAGCAAGGTTGACCTGGATAAGGGATGAACCATCCAAGGGATCCATGACAACGGCAAGATCCCCCTTAGCATCGGGGAACTCCAGAATATCGTCCTTCTCCTCGGAGGCCAGCTGTTTTACGAGGCCGGATCTTTTCAGCACGGATGTGATGTGGCTATCAGACCACACATCCATTTCCGCTTGCTCCTCGCCGGATGCATTTTCCGTACCCACATAGGTCTGGTTAGTTATGAAGGCGTCCCTTATTGGCCCTCCCTGGCTTGTTATCAGCATTATCACCTCTTTCAGATCTTCTGAGGTATCAGTGCCGTCCAGGTATTCTTTTAAGGTCTTCATTCTATCATCTCATTCCCCATTGTATATCTTCCACGCCTCTTCTACATCAGCGTCCTCGACGGTAATAGCCGAGATGGCGTTGCACATCCTCACGGCCTCTTCCAGGGATTTCTGGTGGACGTTCCTGCCAGTAGCGTTGCCCTTTGTTCCCCCGATGTGTATCTGTTCGTACAGTTCCTGCAGGAACTCCTTGGGTGGCCTTGACGACCCTCCGGCGCACACAACGTTCGTTCTCCCGGCAGCGGTCGTAATCTCCTTTAACATGGTGGAATCCGACTTTCCGTCCTTCCTGGGCGCATTTATCTTGACAAAATCCGAGCCGAGGCAGAGGGCAACACCAGTCGCACCGGCTATGAGGTGCGGGTCCTTTTCATCGGCCACGGCCTTGCCGCGGGGGTATATCCACAGGACCACCAGAAGGCCGTTCTTGTGGGCCTCTATTATCGCCTGCTGGGCCTGCCACATCATCTCTTTTTCGAACTCGGAACCGAGGTATATCGTATATCCCACGGCCGCTATCTTCAAATGGTTCATATCCCTGAACTGCACGACCTGAGAAACAGTGCAAAGTTCGCTGTTGAAGGGGTCTTTCTGTGCCGTCTTGACCAAGTTGGTCTTGGAATTGAGTTTGATAAGATATGGAATGTCTGGGTAGTTCGCACCGTACCTGGCGACGAGGCCCAGCTGGGTGGCGAAAACTCCTATCTTGCCCTGGCTGGCTATCCGGAGCAGGTGTTCGGGGTCAGCGTCGTCGGGATGTATGCTCTCACCGTAAAAATCGTTGTTCAGATGTTCTATTTTCTGGTCGCCGGCAAAGAGCATCAGGTGGCCCTTATCATGGGTGACAAGTTTAAAATTGTTCACATATGTTTCTTTTACCTTTTCAGGCACATCAAGCGGTACTTTCACATCCATTTTAATCTCCTCCCATTTTTTACATACCTTTTTAGAGTGAAGTAGGTATCAGAATGGAGATATTTAAGATTTGGGCAAACTGAAATGAGCGATTATGAAAGCCGAGTGCTGAACTCGATCTTTCTCCTTTTCTTAATTCCCTACCCTTGTGGCTGTGCTAGCTCATCCCCTAACCCGATAAGCCTGCTCGCTACATCCTAATTCTACAGCAGCTACACCCATCTATACGAATACGCCGTTGACAATTAAGACCCAAGTTTGACACTTCCTCAAGCTAATTTCTTCGATTTTTCCATTTGACAGTTGGGTCGAAAAGGGGTGAATTCACCCCTCGTCGTCAGGTGATTGCAGTGTTTTGTTCCAAAATCACCTGTGAAATCGGGTTAAAATTGGAAAAAATGTACCTTTTCTCAGCTGATTTTCTGTATTCGACGGTAACTGTCAAATTGGATAATGAAATTTTGATGAATTTTGGTGACTTGTGCTTCAATTCCGCATGTTCAAATCTGGTCAAAGAAATGATTAATTGAGCAATGAAACCAATGATGATTGCACCATATATACTAGCATCTAACCAGACTCTAAGGGGCTTGATCTCGATATCGTTCTTGAGCGAATGAAATATCTTCTCAATCGAGTCCTTTTGGCGGTAGATCTCAAGTGCTTCGGCAAGTGTCAAATCCTTGTTCGAAACAAGGCAGAAAAACCCTTCTCGGCCAGTGATTGTGACCTTCTTGAGGATGGCTTGCGCCTCCTCATCGCTCATCGAGGTGAGTCTCGTTTGATATGAATACTCGCACTCGATGAGCGGATTGTTGATTTTGAAACGTTTCGGCAGGCCACGATTGTTTTCGATGCTCTCCTGGATATCTTTGGCTTCTTGCAACATTCGTTCGGCCTTTCTGAACTTGGTTTCCATCTGTTGTTCGTACAACTGCTCCGAGAAGTACATGTAGTTGATTCGGCTCGGGAACGCTTTTATCAGCCCATACACACCCTTCTTCTCATCGACGAGCTCTTTTTCCATGTCCTTAAAGTTCTTGATCCATGTTTTATCGTCACTCTTGTTAAGCTGTCGTGCTGTGAGATATTTCAGCTTTGAATTTTCGATCCGATCGAGGTTCTTTTTTCGGTTGGCACCCTGGTCAAAGACCACAAGAGAATCTTCGCGCAGGTGCCTTTGGACCTGGCCGAAGGTGTGGTCGAAATGCACCTGATCGTTGATGTTGCCCGGCAGAATGGTCAGACCAATTGGTATGTTGATCGGTGACCTCAATTCGCTGACACCTACATTGATCTGTTTCTTATCAGGGCATTTGTCGCGGCTGTAACCATACTTGCCGAGTAAACATTTTGTGCCCCACAATACAAAACTCGTCCAATCCATGTTGATATCCGTGTGTTCGAAATCAAAGATGTCGAATATCACATCTTGGATATCAGCAATGACCTCTTCGCGGTTATTGCCGATTATTCTCAGAGCCCGATAAAGTGTATTCTGTTCAAAGTTGTCAAGGCTGAAAAACTCCAGAATCGGGTCGCGGTTGATGAAATCCGCAGCCTTGGTAACGCTTTGATTCTCGGTGAGCCTGTAGCTCACCATTGCCTTGACGAGGGTATTAATATCTGCCCCCTTGTTCTTGTGTTTTCCGACGATATCGCCTAAACTCAACTTATTGAAATATTGCTCGACGGTCAGGAACGTTCCAATCGGAAAAGATATATTGTTGTTCGGCACTATGGCTTCTGTTCTCAGGGATGCGCGTATTATTGGCATAATTCGAACTGAACTGGGAACACCTTATTTATTTATCTGTCAAACTTGGGTTATACGTTATTAAAATTTCGGCAGTTGAGAGAGTTAAAAAGTTTTCAGTTGCTAGTTGCTAGTTGCCAGTTGCCAGTGTAAGATCATTATACTGAAAACTCAACAAAAATAAATTTATATAAAGATTAACTCTTATTTTTGCCTGGGGGGTAAAAGTTCCACCCGGAATTTTTAGCTCAGAACAATTTATTCTGGTAAATTGTTTAGGCTTAGAATTCTTAGAATCAATAAAAGTTATTATTAGAATTCTAACCCCGGTCAAATGATAACTGACAACTGGTATGTGTTGTTGGAGTTGAGGGAGTCACATGAGAGGACAGAAGGAAGAGGACAGTGGACAGAGGGTTGAAATATTATCGTAAAAACCCTCTTTCCTCTGCCCTCTATCCTCTCACCTCACGACTCACACCTCAAACGATTATTTTTAGAAAAATATTGCAGTGTACTCTCACCTCACAGTGTGCCCAGCTAAGCCTACAAGTACTTGCAGGTGAAAGTCCTGTCATGGTAAAGCCAGAGAGCCATGTAGCAAACACCTAGAATTGGAAGCGATTCCAATGTTAGTGCGTGATGTATATCCCTGTAACGGCAGGGAGAGCAAGTTAGCAGTCCGTAGCATTAAGCGAATACTGTTGCGTCGTAAGTGAGTTAAATAGAAAGGTCGAGCCTGATGTGAGGAGGCGAAGACCGTAGGCAATGTCAA
>JAEHCK010000127.1 GCA_020696345.1 Thermoplasmata archaeon
CATCAGAAAAAGTGGAATATTATATCAAAGAAACCCAGACTGGCGGTATCTTTACTAAAACTAGCCAAACATCTCTCGAAAATTTCAATGCCTAAATAACCCATGAGATACCGTGCCCTTTAGGGTGCGGTATTTCATTCTTAAACTCAAACTCGGCTTCCTTATTTTTTCCAATAGAGGTTATTGACCGGACATTTTCATCAGCCGAAAATAGATTTGTTGATCCGTTGAACATTACTCTAACATTCTGCGCATCACTACCACCACAATTAAATATTTTTACTTTCAAAGTGAAATCTGTATTAGGTTTGATATCTGTAGTACTTATATCAGAAATTATAAATCTGGGTGGAATTGGATTAATAGATAACAACAATTTAGAAATTGTGACCTTTTCCTGATTAAACGAATCAAAACACGTTATCGTAATAGTTACTTCTTGCGCGCCCATGGGCGCCGCTTTATATATATCCACCAAGAAATGAATTGTATGTTTGTCCGAAAATATCGGGTCATTAGCACCGTACATTGTAAAATCTTTCTCAAGTGCATCAATTGTCGTAGACTCTCTATCCATCTCATTTAATGGTTGTAATGGTGAACCTTCGCCAGCATCAATTTTTACATTTACATTTTTTAATCTATAATTTTCCATATTTGTAAGTTCAACATTTAGCATTACATTATGCTCTCCTCGTTGAAAAACAGCATCAGTAGTGGCCTGTATGTCCGGCTCATTATTATCGTTTTGATCTTCTCCTTCTAATACATTGACTATTAGAGACGGCATATACCCCTCACCCTTCTCCGAACGCGCCGCCGTTATTCTTTCATGATAATCATCCACATCAAAACCAACATCCAAATATTCACCACCATCATACTTCGCCCAGTATCTGATCGGGATTTTATACAAACCCGGTGGTAGGTTTTTTATCACTGCAGTAGAAAAACCTTGAGTAGATACTTGATCCTTAGAAATGTCACCTAATTTTATTGTCTTACCATATGCAATTTTAGATGCTTGGTCGTTCTCGTCGTAATAAAATTTTGATTTAAAGAAAAATGCCGCGTTGTCGGTGAACAGCTCGACCTCTACATCTTTTAAATCTAAATTACCAGTATTTTTAAAACTTAGTGTAAAGGCCTGAGTTGTGGATCCTTGATAGATCTCGATATTTGAAAGATATTTATCATTTGTTAGCGCACCTATATCCCATTCGGGTATCTGATCATTTATGGATAAAATCGGTGTCTTTGCTATTTCAATTGAGATCGGTATCTTTACTTCGGTTATTTTGGTCTGGCCAAATGTATAAGATATTGAGCAAGTACCCTTGCGTTCATCCGCTTTTTCTAAAAATGATCCCGTTTCGGTCAAATCCCATTGTGGCTCATTATTAGAGTAATAATAAGGCACTAACTCTTCAATTAAAGCTTTGGTTCCACCCAATTTAAAGTTAGACGGAAGGTTGAGGGTTATGGCCACATCATCAATTGTCCCCTGGCCAGAGTAAATATCCGGCAAAGTAATTAACTGATTCCTCGAACCTGAATATAATGGAATTATATTATCATATTTATCGACAGCCACAAGCTTTAGTTTATCACCAACACCGGAGGACCTGATTCTTGATGACACTTTGATTTGTATATTAATTGTTCCTGATTGAGCATGTCTAGTATAATCATCATCGACTGTCTTAAAATTAACTATAATAGTGAAATCGAATTTTGTCATCTCTGAATTCTTGCCAAATTTTATTTCATAGGAAAAGTAATCCACATTGTCGGGATACATACTGAATTCGTTTGAACTCGGAGCACGGATTTCAATCATCTCACTAGCGGTTGTGCCGTGGGTTAAAGAGGTGTTAACATCCACCAAATATTTGCCGTCGTAGATGTTTTTTAAATATATGCCAAAATAATATTGAGATTGCAGATAATATTTATTACCATCATTTTCATCACCATAAACTCCTTCATGCGCGTTGCCGTTGGAATAACATAGTTCTAAATAATCAGATATTGTTGTTTTTAGGCTTCGTGTGCCACGAGTGGGGCCAATATCTATGGTAACTTCTATATTTTCAGAATCTGTCTCAACATTGACATCTTTCTGTGTTGAGCCAGAAACATTATCTATCATTCCAAAAATTCCGAATATTAAAATTACTATCACAATCACAGCTATTTTATTTGTTTCCTTTCGCGAATTATTTGCCATAACTTCCCCCCCTAATTATTAGAAGAAGGCACCACTTCTTTAATTATCAAATGTTAGTCTGTGCTTATTTAGGTCAATAGCTAACATTATCATTATATTTATTTTTTTTGTAGGGCTATATTATAGAAAAATAGATTATAAACAAACGAGTTTAACATAAAAAAAGAATCTTTAGGTGAGATAGACCATGCCAGCACCACAAGCAAAAGCAATGTCACAGATGGTTCAGGGCTTGATAACAGCCAAGGGCTTGGTTGTCCCCGAGGACCCGCTTGCCGATATACAGGTTCAGGGCGATAAAGAGGATAGTAACCCGCTCGATAAACTGGACGAGTTTTCGGCGGGGGTGTCGAAACCAACCAACCTCTTCCGATCACCCAGCACCAAGAAGATCCAGGTGGATGCCACTAATGAGATATCAGATATCTGGATCGATTTCATCGATAATGTTTGCGGCGGCATTTGTAAGTCCTGGAGTAAATGGCAGAACTCGGCGAGCGTTAATAATGTGATAATAAACGGCCCCATTGGGATCCTGCCGCCAAACGGATTGGTAGGTGCAAATATGATGTCGGCAAACATGATCAAGCAAAATATCGACACCTCAAGCGGCCATAACAATGAAAACATCTACCTAATTTATGTGAACGCGATCTCGATCGCCATTGGTACAGCCTGGCTCACATGGGAGGCGGGTTATATGCACACCAGCATCCCATTCCCCGGCGGGGCTGTGTGTTCAACAACCATGCCGCCGTCGCCAAATACGCCCGTACCGGTTAGCTCGGGCACGTCAGCCGGTGATGGTCTCATGACGGCAAACGCGATCAAAGGTTTGATGACGGCTAATGCGGCCGGGGCCACGTTAGATAAATTATCGGATGCACTCTTTGACGCGATCGCAAACGCGTTTTGCAACACATTTAACATGTGGAAGGCTACGAGCATGCTCGGCAATATCCTGGGCTCGGGCGGCGTTGCGCCACCACCGCCGTCACCCCCGGGGCCCGTGGTCGCCGCAATGGGCATGAATGGTAAGATCGTTTAGTAATTAGGGATTTGAGATGTGGACGTTATAAATCATTAATGATCTAAACCACTTGTGGGATGTGAGTATTAATGATGAAACACTGGAAGAATAAAAAATGATGAATTTTCCAATTTACTAGTGTAAAATGGACCACTACAAATAATGATCGCTTGGAATCGTTGGGAGACCACTTCAATGAATTATTGTTTACGATCATTGGGGGACCACTACAAGTAATTATTGTTTGTAATCGTTGGGAGATCATTTCAATGCATTATTGCTTCTAATCGTTGGGGGATGGCTGGAGAGAAAAATTGGTTTTTTCTATTCCCCCCTCACCAAGTGTTTTCCATCGATAACTAATCGAAACGGTCTCCCCTCCCCAAACGATTCTGTTTATTAAATGATCATAGTGGTCGGCCGAAGGGCTTGGCCGAAGGCCACGACTCTCGACTCTTTAGACTCCCGACTCCTAAGACCTTAAACTCCCATCCTCTGGGCAGCTTACGATCACACATTTGGCATTTGTCATGTTATTTTGTTTATTTTGTTCCCTCACCTTCTCCAGCGCCTCCGGTAAACTCGGGGTCTCGAAAATTGGTTTGCTTACGAACTTATCATCCAATAACAATACACTATATTTCATACTTATACTGGTCTTCATAGACATCCCATCCTAAGCTAGTTATTATTACAACAAAACCGAACCTAAGAGTATACCCTAATCGTGTTTTTTGAATATTAATTTTTTCAATTTAACTCAAATGGTTTCGGATTCAATTTCAAAATACCTTTATACTCACCGAACGACAGCGAACTGGGAAATGAAATAGTAATTGGGATCTCCTTGGTCTGTTTCGGTTTGATCCTGATCAGTTTCAAATTGTACAGATTGTTAACCACCCGGGCTTCAGGCACCGTTAGACTCCAATGCACACTCGGCAAAGCCATGTTGGCGTCCAGGGTAATGGCACGGGCGCCATTGTTACCCAGGATCAATCGATCCTTAACCTGATCACCGCGCAAGCCGCGGAGTATGACCGGATTGGTAGTGATCTTAACATGCTGGTGAATAAATGCCAGGTCGGCACGCTTCCACATATTTTTCAAATAATTGATATACTTGCTCTGCCAGTGCGCATGAAAACTCCAAAACTTTTCTGCAGAGCCCTTAACCTCGCTGACTGTATGCGGCAGCACCTTCATAAGCCATTTGGAACCTTTCTTACCCTTGCCAAAGGAAGGGTCAAAACGGGTCCGGGCATGATAATAATTTGCAAGATTAAGATAATAGGCAATTTCAAACATGATCAATTTGGAAAAATCCACCGGCGAAATATGCCCTTCTCTCTTGAACCGTTTTAAAAGCCCAACAATTTCGGTTACCAGATATGATAACAGGAAATAATATCCAAAGCCCAATGCCTGAAATTTAGTAGAGTTTACCTGCCGGCGTGCGTGTCCTTTTTTTACATCCACACTCCATAGAGATAATAATTTATTGAACTTATTTTGCAGTTGTTCGGAATTGGTTGCTTTTCTAAATTTACCCGCATTTTGTAAAAGACCCAAAAGCTGGTAGATAAGATCGAGCTGGTCGACCGCTTTTAAACCCTTGAGCTCTGGCGCCTTGTTCTTGTTCACCATCTTGCCGGATACCTTCAACCTCGAGATGGAGTCATATTCGATAAAAAATTTCAGCATCGACGAGATCACCTTGAAATCGTTTGAGGATGTAACATTCTTATTTTTCAAAACGCGCTCTTTGAACACCGAGCTCAACTTCAGACGCTTATTGGATTTTGTGCCCAGGGTGGTTTTGAAATACTTAGCCGTATCAGGATGCCAGGCCGATAACCACACATCTTCCGACCCCGGTACCTTCTTATTTTTATTATTGGTCTTGGATTTGCCTATATTAAATTTTATTTTTAATGATTCTTTGTCGGCTGAGACCAGACGAGCCCAGCAGAACCCTGCCCTGGACCAGAAATTCAGATCGCGCTCTATTGCTGCGGGTGTTAGTAGATCGCGGGTAATTAGATAACCGAATAACAGCTCAATAAAAGTCTTGAACTCTGATGGTTGAGATGTTTTATCCTGAGAATAATTGATCAGTGAACCATCCACCAAGAAAAGGTTGGTATTGGAATTTAATCGATAGATATCCATGTTCTTGTATTTTGTATCTTGAACAAACTCCTCGTTTTCGAGTAAATACTGGCCAAGCTCGGTCGGAACGTCCGGTTTTGATATATCGGGCAGTATCAATTGCAGGTCAAGTCTAACGGGTAGTTCTATATTAATTAATTTTGAGAATTTGCGTGCCACCACCGACGCGTCCTCACCCGAGCCATGCCTCAGGGTCACTACAAGGTCATACTTACCGCCATCCAGGTTTGCCGGTACCGGCCAAACCACCTCATGTTCTTTGGGCTCTTCAACAAGGCCAAGCACTACCGAGCTTTTGTACAGCTCCTGATTGAACAGGTCCAGGATCTGGCAAACGACCTCGACTGCCTCGCCGGCGCGTGTGCCACTATCGGTCAGCATGATCTTTATAATGCCCTCGGAGTCGGGTATGAACGAATCCTCGGCAGTCACCGCGTTCAAGATCTCAAACTTATGGTATTTTCTTACCTCAAAAACATCTTCCGAAAAACTATTGGCCTCACCGGTCTCCACCTCTTTCCAGGTTAGCCGTGCCGTGTATTTCCCGTTGGAAACCTCGGCAGGCAAGCTCCACGGCCATTGCAAGTCCTGTTTTTCATCGGCATCCAGAACAAGTTTTTGCACCGGCAGTGACCAATGCAATGGCGTGGCATCCCCATCAACACCACGATCACCGAAACCACGATCAACACCATTACCAGCAAATGCAACCTCAAGCGCCACCTCCAAACCGAGCTTTTCCAAACCCACGTTTTCCAGCGCAGCCACAAGCTCCAGATCGTCTCCAACAGACGTTAAATTAGTTGAACTTTTAATGGAGTTTATTTGCAATAATTTGTTTTGCCTGATCTCTATCACATCTTCAAACTCTTTTTGTGAAAAGGCCGCCTTTGATTTGAACTCGATCATCGCTTTCAACTTGCCCGTTTTTGTCTCGTCATGCGGTATTGTCAGGTGCCAGATGATCTCCTTTTCACCTTCTATCGAGATCCGTTTTGGCTCCAGTTCATATCTACTATGTACCAGATCATCATCCGAAACCAACCTGCCAAATAAAATTCCGCGTAATTTTTGTTCTGCGGGAAAGTTCAGACCGACCATGACATCCATTGTCTGTCCTTTTGAAATCCGTGAGATACTTGTCCGGCAGTATTGTATGTCTACATTCGGCAGCGACACGGTCAATGAAACCGGTTGAACCACTGCCAGCTCGGTTCCATATTCCGCATGTCGAAAATTTATCTCTAACCTGTACTTGCCCGTCTCACCCGATCCGAACTGTAATGGAACGTCCACCGTCAATTCAGGCTTGATCGTATCCACACGCACGGTAGATTTAAGGCTGAACCCCTGGGAATGTTTACCCTTATCTTGGTCGATCTCTATTGCCGACGGCAGATCCTCGGGGTCAAACTCGATAAATAGCTTGAGCTCGGGTACCGAACCAAGTTTGAGTACTGTATCAACTAATTTCAATTCGGCTTGGATATTGCTCTTAATTTTACAGTCCCAAGCACGTACATTTAGTTGTATAATGTGCTCTTTTTTTTCTCCATTCATCAAGATCATCTTAACCTATATCCATGTTATTAACATATCATATTTGATATTATGTACCTATCCAAACACCGCCCACGATCTTTTTTATAGTAGCAATTGCAGACAAGGCGGCCAAATAACTGGTTTTTGGGTTGGTGATCGAAGGCATGTTCTTGATCACACATGAGAACTCGCCAAATCTTCCGCGGCAGATCAATTTATGTTGATTGCGCGTTGCAGCCGGGTCAACTATGATCTTAATTTCGGTATGATCGAACCCTAACCCGGCCAGGCTCGCACATGCTGCGATGTTGACATTTTTTGGAAAATGTTTCACCGCCTCTCGTGCCGGGCCGTTAAAGATCGTAAGCGGCTCTTTTAACTTGTTAAAATCAATACCCTGTTTGGTAATATATCTGACCTCCTCGAGCCCTTTGGGCGGTTTTGTTGTCTCGATGGCGATCTCATCTATACCTGCAACCGATGCAGACTTAAGGCCGTCTATGCCGCAGATCGCTCCCGAGGGTAAGAATATTCTGCACCCATTCTTCTTTGCCGACTCCTGCAATGACTGCCAAAGGGCGTCATCCACCAGGGCGCCGATGCTCATGATCATAAGGTCACGGCCGTGGTCCAATACGTTTTGTGCATTCTCAATTACCGCATGTTGTGATGCCGCCTCTATCACCAGCTCGGAGCCGGCGATCAGATCTTCCACACACACCACCGCCGTTGCCTTTGTTAGGCCGGCCGCCAGGCTTTCAGAACAGCTTATGGAGTGGTCGAATAAAATAAGCTTGGTGATCTCCTCGAGATCCTCGATGGCATTTGCCAATGTATTGCCTATGAATCCGCAGCCGATTATTCCAACCTTCATACAGGTACCTGTTGCATGTAATAATTTTTATTATCTATATTCATTGCGGTAAAACTAGTTGCTAGTTTTTAATTGCTAATTGTTAGAGAGTGTGTGAGTGTGTGAGTGTGTGGGTGTGTGGGTTGAAGGTGACTGGCCCTGTCAGTTATCAGTTTCTAGTGTGATTATATTAAACTGGCAACTAGTAACTAACATCTAGCAACTGTTTCCGACCCCAGGCCCCAGATCACATTGTTAATACATTGTTTTAAAATCCCAAGCACCAACCCCTAAGAAAAGCCCAAATCCCACCGCTTGTTGCGGAAATCCCAAACCCAAAACTCCAAACCCCAAGAAAACCCCAAATCCCAAACCATAAACTAAGCTAAATTTTCCAATTTACAATCTCCAATTTCCAATACCCTCGCCTATCGGTCTACCTGTCCGTCAGTCTACCGGTTTGCTCGTCTGCCGGTCAATCGGTTTGTCAGTTGACTAGCTGACCAGCCGACCAGATGACTAGCCGACTGACTGACCAGACGACCATTTCATTGAACTAAAATTATTATTCTATCCAATAAAAATGCAAAAGTTCAGTTAATAATTGATCACCTCATCAAAATATTTAATAACCATAATGCAATCAGAGCTTGGTTATTAAATGTCGGTGAGCATTCGTAATAAAACTGCGGCTATCCTGGCAATTGTCGGCGGCCTTTTTATATTGATAGGCGGCGGTACCGGGATGGTTAGTTTTTTAAACGAACTTAGTGAGATCGTCAAAGATATGATGGGCGAACCTAACCAGACCGTGGAAACAATATTCATGATACTGATATTCATCGCAGCCTTGGGCGGTGTTGCAGTAATGATCGGCGGGTTCTTGTTCTTCAGAGATTATGTAAGGATCGGAAAGATCCTGATCTTCTTAGGTGCCGGCATCGGGATCGTTGGACTGATCATTTGGTTCCTGAGTTTTGTGGTACAGGGCGAAGGGCTGGAGTTCTTTTCTCTTATAACCACCACATTTTTGGGTATTGGTATAATATTATCTATTGCAGCAAATTTCGCTGCCAAAACATGAAATAAACTGGTGAAGGATCAATGGAGAATTTTTTATTACCTGTAGTATTACTACTTTTATTCGGTCGAACACTCGGACATGTTTTCCAGCGCTATGGCTTTCAATCACTGATAGGTGAAGTGTTAGCGGGAATACTGCTCGGGCCGGTATTACTGTCGATCATTGCACCGTACTTTATCGCACCGACCAGAGAACTGCTGGTTCTCAGCCAGTTCGGCGTACTTATGTTGATGTTATTGTCCGGGCTCATGACCGACTATCAGGCCTTCTTTAAACAACGCCGTGCAAGCATTTTTATCGGCATCAGCGGTGTGGCGGTTACATTTCTGATGATCTATCTGCCCCTGCATTTCATTATCGGGCCAATCTACCACCTGTCGAATATGACAAACCTGTTCATTGCGGCAATTTTAAGCAACACGGCCATCGAGATATGTGCCGGCATATTGCTACGCTCTCAACGACCAAAATTAAAGGCGGTCATCATTGGTGCAAGTTTCGTTGACGATATAATCGCGGTATTTTTGATCGGCATCGTTTCGTCCATGGCGTACTCGGGCAGCACACCATCGATCCAGAGCATCGCGATATTATCGATCGAGATCATAGTGTTCCTGGCGGTTTCATTACTGGTTGCAAGTTACGTGATCGAAAGGTTATTCGATAAAATAATCGGCGGCCGCAGCAAGATCACGCTTACCGTAACATTGATCGTGGGGTTCACATTCGCAATAATTTCGAGCCTGATCGGTCTGCATGAAGTGATCGGTGCATATATTGCCGGGCTGATCATCGGTAAATGGGGCGCGCGCGTGGGGCCGATGCTCAAGCGGCGCATCGCCTGGGAGAAATTGAAAACCGATATCGACACTCCACTGCGTGCGATCTTTGGGCCATTGTTCTTTGGCTTTATCGGCCTCTCAATAGTATTCCCCGCAATTGATGATCTACACTCGGCACTACCACTGATAATTATCATTTCAATCCTGGCAATTTTGGGCAAGATCATCGGCTGTGGTCTGGGTGCGAAATTATTTAATTTCTCAAACAGCGAATCTTTAACTTTAGGTTGTGCAATGTGCGGCCGCGGCGCCCTCGAATTGGTGCTGATAAGCTTCGGCCATGAGGCAGGACTTATCAATGATACCATATTTACCACACTTGTGATGGTCACGGTTATCACGGTGATCACGACCCCGATCATGTATACGCTGGCGCTGAGAAGGATAACTAGCTAAAAATTATCTGTTTAAAGAACATATCTAAATCTAAAACCCAAAACTATACACAAAAATAAGATTTGACATTGATTTATTCTTATTTTTGTTATGGGCTTAGAATTCCTGCGAAAAATAACTTATTATTATCAGAATTCTAACCCCCCAAAGAAAATCCAAACACCCAAACTCAAAATATGGTTTCTTTTTTTTTGGATTTGGGACTTGGTTTTTTCCAAAGTTTTACTATGTTTGGATTTGGAGTTTTAAAACAATCTACATAGCAACTAAAAACTGGTTAGATTCTCCATTTTTTATCCTATGAAAATTGGGAGAAGAACCATATTTTATTAACCTTCATCGAATTTTCTCTGGTCGTCTGTTCATCAAATGATCTTTACCTCCACGATTCTCAGTCGTGGTTTCTCCTGAGCAGAAGTTGGTAGGTTATCTTTCGTGTTCTTGACTATTATACCGGTCTCTTCATGGAACCCGGTCAATCTCAGATCATGCACATTGGCAACACCGTCCACCGAGCTTATTATACTGCGTGTCCGTTCATAATCGATGGAGTCGCCACTATGTAGTTTGTTTAAATAAGTAAATAATGCAGATTCGATCCGTTCTTTAACCTTGTATTCCGGTACAGTTTTATGGGTTAAACTTGCCTCAACGAACGCGTCTACATAAACATAGAACATTAATTTGGGAGTATATTGGGTTACAACTTCGATATTATCGAGGTTTGCACGCTCGTATTCACCGATCTCGATGTCCTGTGTTTTTAGGTCGACTCGCCTGTACGTATCTTCGCTCAATCTACCCAACCTATCATCGAACTTCTTGGTCGTAATTATGAAGTCGTCAATATTATGGACATCTTTGATCTCGAAAATGGCCGAGATCATTCTGTTTCGTACCAGATCATTACCGCTGTTAAGGCCGCCGATATACCGCGCCACACGTGTCTTGATTTGGTTTACGATCTCCTCTATTTCTTCGTCAGTACGCAGTATGTCGGTTAATTTGACACATAGTTTGATCTCGACCCGGACGGTGTCGGTAGATTTAATATTCACATTAATTCCCGCCGGCCTGATCGTGTCAATGGTCTCTTTGACCCTTTGATATTCAGCCGAGTCTTCATCCTTTAGATCCAGGCCGTCGATCACCACATTAAGCTCGCCGGGGATGCCGTTCGGTATTTCATTCACGGTCACACTGTGCACACCGGGTATGCCGAGTACAACATTTCTAATAGCCTCTGGTGTGGCCTTGCCAGCCGCCAGAACGGTGGCCTTTGCTCGTGACCGAAGCTCAGAATCGGTCTCGCGCTCGGTGCCAATGGTCGTTGGTTTTTTATTTATTACCTTATCAATACCGATGATTGGAGTCTCCAAGGCGGTTATGGTTTCAAAATCGGTCATACCGCTCTCGCCGGGGTTCAAGGATTTTATGGGAACTTCGGCTTCATTTTCACCTTTGGTGATCCGGACATCCATCGTGGTCTCATAAATTTTAACGTTTTTCGGGTCGGATGCTCTGGTGGACAATCGTGTACCACGCTGTATGGTCACATCATGGCTCGGGTTGCGTCGTGAAAATGTGACCGTGCCTGTTGCGAATTGAGCGGACTTGCGCTGTATGCCCAGGATCGATACCACCATGTCAAGAGCATTGCCGTTTGCGGAATCAATGAACCCGGAATCATAGGCCACTTCCATTTCATTGTATAATGTTGACACCTCGCGTCCTACGGTCTCCAACAATGTACGGGTGACACTGCCGATGTTCGTGTCCGTTAGTTTGGATTTGTCAGAGATCTCCTTGATCATGTTATCGACGATCTCGCGATATTCCTTTTTTTGATAGGTCATAATGTTTCCTCCAGGTACATTGGGTATACTACCTTAAGGGCTTCAGGTTCGCCACGTAACTTTAACATCACATTGATCTCCACCATATCATGGCGTTGCATGCTGGCAACGGCAGTGATCTCAATAATGTTCTCTATTCTGGGCTCGTACTGTAGACTGTCCCTTACAAGTGCTTCAATAATGCGATGAGTGTCTTCGGTATTGGGCTCGCCGATCACGGTTTCGAGCAGCGAGCCGTATTCCGGGTGGCCGAGCTCGGTAAGCTCGCCATGGCGTGTGGTCAGCCGGTTTCGAATTGCCTGTACCACCGTTTCCTCGCCTTGCACCACCGCAAGATCGCCGGTTCTAGACAGCTCCAAGTCTGACTCGGAGAAGCCGTCCTTATCCACCGTGCACTTTATCTTCAGATCCTTTCCAAAACGATCGTCCTTTGAATCGGGCATATTGATCATGATCCTAATTTTCCTTAATCCGTTTCTAATGAAATAAAAGTTTCTGATGATCTTAAAAGAAAGTAAAATATTATGTTGAAGAATTATCACTGAATTTGGATAGAGGGAGGAGTAAAAAGGAAAGAGGGTTGAAATCTTATCGTTAAAACCCACTTTCCTCTAGCGGTTTAAATTATGATAGCTGAGAAGTGTCCTCTACCCACTTTCCTTAAGATATGATATCTCATTTACCCTCTCACCTCAAGCGAACGAATGAAATTCGTGAGCGTACCCTCACTTCACAGTGTGCCCAGCTAAGCCTACAAGTGCTTACAGGTGAAAGTCCTGTCATGGTAAAACCAGAAAGCCATGTAGCAAACACCTAGTATTGGAAGCGATTCCAATGTTAGTGCGTGAATTATCCCCAAAGTGGGAG
>JAEHCK010000165.1 GCA_020696345.1 Thermoplasmata archaeon
CATCAGAAAAAGTGGAATATTATATCAAAGAAACCCAGACTGGCGGTATCTTTACTAAAACTAGCCAAACATCTCTCGAAAATTTCAATGCCTAAATAACCCATGAGATACCGTGCCCTTTAGGGTGCGGTATTTCATTTAGAAAAAAAAATAAACGAGGTGGAAAAAAATGGCAAAAAAATTATTAATTGGAGCCGCAATCTTAGGGCTGTCGGTCCTTTTGGTTGCAATGTTAGCACCGACTGTAATGGCCGAACTCGAACCCGAAAATGTTTGTAACCCTGATGGCGAACACAAGGGATTTGGACCAAAGGACGATGATAGTGATGGGATCCCAAATGGTCAAGATCCGGATTATGAGCGACCAGAGGATTGCACCGGCGATGGCCCACACGGCGAGGCAAAGCAAAGTAAAAACAGCGAACAGGGAAACGGCGACTCTGAAGGACCTGAAGATGGCTCAGGTAACATGTATAAATCCGAAGGCAAAAACAATGATAAAGGTTCCGGTGATAAGGCCAGGACCAGGGACAAAAGTTGCACTGAATAGAATCTTTGAACTAGAATCGAACACTCTTGGATCCCCAACAGCATTTAAAAATGAATGCACATAGGTGGGGGGCTGGTTCTGCCCCTCACTTTTTTATTTATTAATATTATTACTCATTAACATCTATGCATTTTTCACACAACAGTTTTCCATCTATCGTCTTAAGATTGTATGAAAAGGATTCACAGTCCTCACAGTATCCTGGTTGGGTTCTGGATTCCTGAAAATCTTCGATATGTTCGAAATCTTTTAAGGAGCGTGAGATATAAATTAATTCGGGTGCAATTTTAATGATATCCTTCTCAGTAATAATTCCGATCAAATTCAAGTCTTCTATGATGGGGAGCCTTCTAATATTCAAGGTTGCCATTTTTTTTGCCGCTTGCTCGATAGTTACATTTGGATTAATATAAATAAGCGGTGAGGTCATTATGTCTTCAACTGTTGATTCAGATGTGTCAATGTTTTTTGCAATGCCCCTTACAAAGTCTCTCTCAGTAATAATGCCTGCAATATCATTATTTTTAAAGACGGTTAAACATCCAATTTTATTCTCGGTCATTAATCTCGCTGCTTCATCAAGCTTTTTAAAATTAAAAACCGTTATTACATTTTTTATCATTATGTCTCTGACCATAATTTCATTTGATTTCATAGTTAATATTTCATTGGAGTCTGAACCCATGTTATCACGACTTTTGCTAGTGTCTATATGAAAACCTATTTCTTGAATTTATATTGATATTGTTTTTTCCTTCGGTATGCATTCCCCACTGATTTATGCTGCACCTCATTTTTTTCTCTCAGTTTCTTTAGGCATACCGTTACGGAGCCAATTGAGATCTTTATTCCTTTACTTATATCCCGTGATGTGAACCAATCGTTTGGATTATCCTTAAGGAAATTATAGACATCTTGCTGTCCCATAAAAAAAGATAACATGAATCTTACTATAAATATATATGTTTTCGTCACCCGCTACATTCACCTACTACATTCCCCTACTGCATTATATGGTGGAATTATGGGTGTTGAGGTGTTGTACATTTCGAATTTCTAATAGGATGTTCTATATTACGATTAATTGTTAGGATGTTGTATTTTTCGATTAATTATTAGGATGTTGGACGTTTCGATTCATTATTAGGATGTTGGACGTAGCGCTTGATTATTAGGATGTTCTACATTTCGATTTTTTATTAGGATGTTCAATATTTCAATTAATTACTGGGATGTTCTATTTTGTGATTAATTATCAAGATGTGTGATTTATTTTCGTTAATTCATTTATGCATCCTGTCATCTCAACGACATATCCAACTTCCATCATTAATAAATCGCAACGATGATTGCAATAACCACACACCAATAATCAATCACAAAATCACCAAACATGGACTAATTCGTTTGAATAATTGAGTATTGAATATTGGAGTTTATTTGGTTATTGTTTTTTGGTTATTGGTTATTGCACTAAACATAAAATCTACAATAATTACTATCCAATCAAAACGCAAAAGTGCAGTTAGCATATAATAATTACTAAGTAGACTAACCTACTACGTGTTTATATATTGTTAAATGATCATATTCTACTAAGCTGTGGGTGGTCATTAAGTATTTTTTGCACAATCTCAATATTCCTCACCTCACCTTCCGGAAAACCCAACCGGTACGCAACTAAATTCATCAACACCTCGTTTGCCGATCGAAACCCGTACGACCGCACTGCATTCGCATCCATACCAAGCCGCCCCGCGAGCCTTCTGAAACACTGTGTGGTACCCGAGCCGTACTGCACCGCCACCTTCGGCTGGTCTAATATATCATTATCCAGCTTAAGTCCCTTACCTAATGTCCTTAGGATATATTTTCTTACATACTGGTTCCCGACTTTTTTAAGTTTATACTCCGGCGGCATCGGCAAACAAAACTCCACCACACGGCTAGCCAGGTAAGGCAAGATCAATCCTACTGAATTCGCCATACTAATATTATCGTCACGCTGGACATTTTTTTGCCAAAGCTCGAGCACATCACCAGTTAACGCATTATGCAATTTATCATAACCATCCTTGTGCAAAATATTCTCGTACCTGCTGTACCCCGCAAACAGCTCGTCCGCACCCTGGCCAGTGAATATACTATTAAATCCGAATTTTTTAGCCAACCGGGTCGCGAAATAGATAGGCGTGGCGATCTCCGCGGTTACGGTATCTGCGGTCTCGAGATGGTACACTAAATTATTCAATTCAGCCCATATCTCATCATCGGTTAATTCGTACACCTCCAATGGTAGACCCAAAAGGTTTGCAGCTTTGGTTGAATTTATATGATCTTTTCTATTCTTGAAACACGCGCAGAATAAATGAACATCAACATCCAGGTGTTTCAACACATTGGCAAGTATGGAACTGTCCAGGCCGCCGGAGAACAGTAGCGCCGCTTCATTGTTTTTAATGCGATTTCGGATTGAAAACTTTAATAATTCTTCTAATTTTTTCACGCAATCGTCGAAACTCAAGCTCAAACACATTGGTATTTTATTACTCAAACTCCCCCGATAATCATATGAAACCACATTCTCGCGAGATAATAGTATGCATTCACCCGGCTGGACCGGCCGGATATTGTCCATTATACCCAATTCCCAGAGAGCTTTTTTCTCCGAGGCACCGGCGAGATAGTTATCATTCTCACCCCAGAATAATGGTTTGCGACCTATTATGTCACGGGCAAGCACCAGCTTATTATCGACTACCCCCGCAAAGGCGAAGCCGCAAGGCGCAGTTTTTATCTGACCCTTGACGTAGTCTTGAATATTACTATTACCTGGGCATGTTTCAAATAAATCACAAAATTCATCACGGTCCACCTCACTGTCCAAGATAAAGTGGCCATTTTTCGAACCGATGGTAAGGTTCGTATTCAAAATAACCTCCCTGTGGTTATTTCCCGCACCAGCGCCTATTCCAAGGCCGACTGTACCAACGGTGACTGGTGCTGAGCCCGAGCCTTCAAGTTCGGTCAAGATCGTGGTCTCTTCCGCGGTGCCGTTGATGTAAATACCGAACCGGTCATGACCGCGATGGGATAATTTCTTCAACATTTTGGCTAAGAGCTCTCTTGCCGGAATCTCCTTTTTTGCAATAATGCAGGCGACAGCAACCATGATCATCACATAATTCGAACGATGGATTAAAGATTTGAATCGTTGAATGTACATCAATTATTAAAAAGTGGTTATGCTATTGCATCTGATTTTGGAGTATCCTGCTTTTGGATAAAAAATTTATCCACATTGTATCAAAGCCTGCAGAAACTAAATATTTAAATAGTAAAGAACAGATACATGTCAGACGCACGTCCTACAAAAGAGGTCAAAAATAGCCACAATAGTTGCGGGTTAAACATGATTGACGATAAGATCACTGTCAGATTACCAAATTCGTTTGTAAGACAATTAGATTTCTTGGTTAAAGTTGAAGATTTTCCTTCAAGATCGGAGGGCATTAGAACGGCTGTGCGGGATTTGTTATATCTCCGTATAGATCTAGTAATGAAGAAAATAGAAAAGAAGGTGGAAGCTAACCAGAAAATGATGGAATTAGAGGCTATTGAGGAACAGTATGAAAAATACTTAAAAAAATGATCAAGTTTCTTTGAACAATCTGGTTAACCTCGAAAGTGTTGGGATGCATATAATATTCTAAATACCCTTGGAAAATTGAAAGTTTTCAAGGGTATTTAGATATTAACCGCTGGAAATTGTCTAAATAATAATTGTAAACCGTATATTGGGCAAAAATTGAAATTTAAAATAATATGGATTGGTTACTTTGGTATCCTTGGGGATAGAAATGGATTTACCCAACAATACCCAAAAAATGGATGATTTTGAAAATATTGGGTCAGATAGCTCTATCCCATTTCCAATATTACCAAAAATACTTATTGTTGGTGTTGGTGGTGCAGGTAATAATTGCATTCATCAACTGGCAAGTAAAAATATTTCTGGGATCAGAACTATAGCCATCAACACAGATAGTCAACAACTTAATTCGATAAATGCTGATTGTAAAGTTTTGATAGGCACAGAATTAACAAACGGCATGGGCGTCGGTGGTGATCCAGAGCTAGGTATGGAATGTGCCAAGGCATCTTATAGAATTCTAAAGAAATTGTTTGAAGGTGTTGAGTTAGTATTTCTGATCGCAGGTATGGGTGGCGGCACGGGTAGTGGCGCAGGGCCTATGATCGCGGAAATTGCCAGAGCTAATGGTGCAGTGGTGATCGGTGTGGCAACCAAACCATTTCGATTCGAATGTGGTCGTTGTCGTCGGGCAGAGCAAGGTTTGCGTACACTTTCCGCCTCCGTTCATACATTAATTATAATTGATAATAATAAATTATTGAGCTTAGTACCTGATATGCCCATTGATAAGGCTTTTAACCAAATCAATAATCTTATTGCAGAGATCATAAGTGGGTTAACTGAAACCATGTTCAAACCCTCACTCATAAACTTGGATTTTGCAGATATTAAAACTATCATGAAGAAAGGTAATCTTGCACTAATGTACTATGGTGAATCAACAACTCTTGACCCCGATGAGATCGTTAGAAATACTTTCAATAATCCGCTGTTGAACATGGATTATGGACAAGCGAATGGAGCTTTAATTCACATTACCGGTGGTTCCGATCTATCACTGGAATTGACCACCAAGATCACTAGAAACATTACCAAGAGATTAAAGCCAAATTCCAATGTGATCCTTGGTGCTAGAATCGATCCCGACTATGAAAATGAGATCAGGCTTTTAACGATTATGACTGGTATACAACCATTGAATGAATATTCAAATTTTCTCGAAATGGGAAATAATATGATACTGGCGATCAATAATAATTTGAAGTGATTGGAGGAAATTGAAAATAATTGAAAGATCCATACAATAAAAAAAATAACCAAACCACAAGAATACAAAAATAATACAAAAATAATATAAAAATAATTGAAAAAAATTGATGAAAATTCAAACACAAATCAGGGTTAAAATTGATTATCTCCTCCCCCCATGGAAGGGAATTCTCCAATTCCCTTCCACTTTTTTTGTGGTTATTTGATTGCTTATTCCAACCCAATCTGTGATGGATAGATGAACAATATGACAAACGAATTTACATTTCTTGGTGGTGCAACAGAGGTAGGAAGTACTGGGTTTTTGTTAAGGTCTGATAATTTTTCATGTATCTTCGATTATGGCCTAACACCAACTTCACCGCCGAAATATCCACTTCAGGCGCCATCTGTTGACTATGTGTTCCTGACCCATGCCCATATCGACCATTCAGGGATGATGCCATGGCTAACGAGCAAATATGATACTAAGCTCTATACAACACCTTTAACCCTTGCTCTGGCAAATATACTGCACAGAGATAATCTAAAGATCTCAGAGCTTGAAGGTTTTCCACCTATGTACTCCAAAACCGATATAAGAGAAATGGGAGAAAAGTTGTATGAAATAGATGTAAATTTAAAATATTATTTGGATGATTTTCAATTGGAAGTACATTCGGCCGGTCATATTCCAGGCTCAGTAATGTTTAAGCTTACCCCGACAGATAATGAGGCGAGCATATTATTTACAGGAGACATTAATACCATTGATACCAGGTTGGTTTCCGGGACAAGGCCGGTAAAATGTGATATCCTGGTCATGGAATCCACATACAGCGGCCGCGACCATGAGTTAAGAGCGAAGATCGAATATAACTTTCTAGAAAAGGTGAAAGAAATAATCGAGGGAGGTGGAAAAGTTATTGTACCTGTGTTTGCGGTTGGCCGAACACAAGAAATGCTATTGATCTTGGCTGACCTTGACATGGAAATCTGGTTGGATGGGTTGGGCGGTGAGGTTACCCGATTATTTTTACAATATCCGTCGTATCTTAGAAATGCAAAGAAATTGCGAAAGATCTTTGAACAAGTTCATCGAGTTCGAACCCGTGGGCAGCGTAGGAAAGCACTTGAGGGTGGCCTGATCGTGACGACCAGCGGATTATTAGACGGCGGACCAGTGCTTAGTTACATTAGAGAATTGAAAAATAATCCAAAAAACGGGTTGTTATTAACAGGTTACCAGGTGAAAGGTTCGAACGGGCGGTCATTACTCGAAAAAGGTGTAATAAATATGGACGGATCAATGGAAAAAATTAATATGGATGTGAATTTCTATGATTTTTCAGCACATGCCGGACATAAAGAGTTGTTAGATTTCGTAACCAAGTGCGACCCTGAACATGTAGTTCTTTATCATGGAGATAATAGAGATATATTGAAGCAAGAACTTGAAAGTGATTATGTTGTTCACATACCCGTGGAAGGTAAAGCATTTAAGATGTGATCCGGGGATGTTGTAAATAGACCGTTTTGATTAGTTATCGATGGAAAACACTTGGTGAGGGGTGTAAAATGGATAAACTACTGCTTATTTGATTTGATCAATTAATGCATGTATGGGAATGGATTACTTATTGCTTGGTAGGGAATGGACTACTTGATGCTTGGTAGGGAATGGATTACTTGTTGCCTAGACGGGAAGCGTGATCCTATTCCCCATTCCCATATTCATAATCAACCAATCACATTCCCCTGCTCAGTAATAATGAATTGCATTCCCCTCTTTACATTCTTACTTTTAACATTTACGATTTTACTTTTGAAATTTGACTTTAAAAAAATGTATCAATCATTATTCTTTTTGCGAACCATTTTTTTTATTTTGTCACAACTATGTTCATGAGTAAAAAACGTTTATATTAAATAATCAGGATTTTTAAGTAAACTGCAAGAGAACAAAATATTGATAAGAATTATCTCATCATCTTCGGAAGACCATTGTACTTCTGATTAATGTGGCCAAATAGGTCATTATCCGGGTACAATGGTCTTCTCCTTTCTGCAGGTCGATTCATGAATCATAAGGAAGAGCAAGAATAACAGGAACAGTTTAAAATGATTATGAAAAAATTGTATTGAATTAACTGAAAAACACGCTAAATAAATATGTATGGGTAAATATTACATGCTTTAATATATTGTAGAAAATTATATATAGAGATTGAAACATTAATGCTATTTCAAAGGTATATGCCAGGATTATGGAAAGTTCTATAAATAGATAAAAAAAAATCGATTACACCTACTTTTCACATCGGAAACGAGGGGCAGATAATAATTATCCAGATTATTAAGATCAAGTTATCATCATTAACATTAAACAATTGATAAATATTATATGAATGAAAAATAAAAAGTGTCGAAATTGACCATAAGGTGATCGTGATATTATGAAAAAAATAATACCAATTATGGTTGTATTTGTCTTATTCATTGCTGGGTTTTTGAATATTGCAATAAACTTTTCCGGTTTTCAGGATATAAATCCGTCATCCGGAACGAACGAGATATTTTCATTACCCACTGCCGAGCCAACACCGAATATTGTTCAGGCAACTAATGTCAACATTCCTGGACAGGATATTGGTAATGATCTGGTCTTAGGTGGCACCCGAGCTAATCTGACCACTCAGACGTTAATATCCTTGGATTCTCCCAAGCCATATGAAAACTTCTCCTATGAAGATACCATATATGTGACCGGTCATTTATTTGAAGATTACAATGGCAATCATAGTTTCGACCCTGGCCAGGACATACCGATACCACTCGCCCCTATCAATATTGAGTTTGGTGAAGAGTTGGTGGAGCTTGATACACTTGATGATGGTTCATTTGCATGGGAGACGGAAAATGTGAACACGGTCAAAGGAGTTAGAGATCTTAAAATATATTATAATGGCCAGTATACCATAAATAATACTGTCTGGTATGATGTTGATACTTCAGATAAAGGCAACGGTAGATTGGGATACAATGATGATAACGATTATTATATTGATGTAGGTTATTTATGGAATGGCACGACCAGTGATTGGGAATATACCTTTCCCGGGGATGGTAGATATACTTATCCCAATGGTACGGATCGAGGCAACGCATCAAAAATGTGGGGTGATGTTGTGATCCGCGATGATGGCCCTGCGAATTTCAAGGGCACCTGGGATACTGGCGATGTTATCACCTACGACCCGTTGAACACTCCTTATTTCGGATCTAGCGACCAGATCATGAA
>JAEHCK010000238.1 GCA_020696345.1 Thermoplasmata archaeon
GCGACAGCGAGGTGTATCTGTACAAAGAACTGTACTGATCCGTACAAGAAATTATGCAAACCGTACAAAATCACCCCATTTCACCGTCCGACGCATCTCCGTGATTCCCTTACCCCGTATACCTTTTTTTCTCAGACCATCTAAGGAAGTGTTGTTCCGGGCCCGTCCGGATAGATTTTCTCCATATTTGCGTCTCTGTAATTGCGCTTCTGGCATTTACATTGCCTGTATACCGCGTTCTGCCGGAAACACGGCGCGGTTTTTCAATTCACTTCCAGAATCGATTTCAAATTCTGAATGAGATTCAGCTCGCTAACGCTCGCTGATCCACTGCGACCACCTCACTATCTGAATGATATTCAGTTCCCTGAATGCGATTCAGTAAAAAAGCGCAAAATGGCGCCAAATGCGCGCTTTTTCGCTTGCCGTCTCAGGAATCCCAAACAATATGAGACACTGTATACGGAAGTGTATATGAAGGGTATTCAGTATATGAATGTATCATATAGTATACGGCGAAGTTGACATAATATATCTTATCAGACGTTGGGGTGGGCGTTGTGTGGTATAGTGTACACCTACACCATATGTGGTGGTATAGTGTACGTTATAGTGTACACTGCTACCATATGACCACTACATAGTACACATATGTGTACACTGTGCCCGTCCGTTGACACTTGACAAGGTGGTGTGTTGGCAAGTGGCACCATAGGTGCCAGTGTATACTATAGTACACAGCACACCACCGAGCGACAGCGAGGTGCCATTCATACACTGAACGGGATTCAGGGAAAAATTATATTCAGCGCTCGGAGGTCGAGCTCGGGAGTCAGACCACCGATAAAGGTACAGATAAAACATCTTTTCACACATATTGGAAAAAGTTTTTTCCCGGAGAATTTGGGAAATCCGGAGCGGGATTTTCAGAAAGTCGTGTATAATGCGCTTTATTACGCTGATTAGCGTAAAATCAATGGATATAGGTGTTCCCAGAGGTCGAAATTGAATAGGAGAGCGTTTTCCGAAAAAACTGCGTCCCCTTTAAATAGTAGAGTTGACAAAAATTGTGATATCCGGTATAATGGTTTCATTATGAAGAAAACTCGATAAAAGGAGAAAATTATGTTTTCATTTCTATTTGCATGGATGGGGTCATTAACGTTTTGGTGTCTGATGGTTCCATTTTGGTTAATCGGCGGTTTTTACACTTTGAAGATACTCCAGCCCAAGAGTGGTTATAAATGGATAATGGGCGAGGAAAAATCGTATCGTATAAAGGGTGACGAATTTGAATATGGTGCCTGTATACTTGCCATCTTCATTTTCTGGCCGGTTATTTTGGCGATAATTCTGCTCAGCCTGTTTTTGTGGAAAATGGTCTGGAATATCGGAATTCGCAGTGTCGGTAAATTGCTCAAAATGTTCTTTATTGCGGTTGACAAAATGACACCGAATTTCAAGATTGTCAAAAAGGACGATTACGATGGATGACCGATAAAACCTCGGTAGTTGGATAACGATAGTCTTTACCATTTAAGGAGATAATCATGTTTGAAGACCTGATCGGAGCTGAGAATACAGAAATCTGTGCTGAATGCGTACATTATGGAAAAACCACGTTAGACGGTCCGATTTGTCGAAATGTCACACCCGGTCGAGAGCCGGTGCCGACCTACCCGGACAATTCTTGCGGGGATTTTACACCTTACCCAATATTGGAGATGGTAAACTAATGAAATCTTTTTTGAAAAAATATGGTTGGTTATTGCCATATATCTATCTCGCTGTTATAATGGGTTATACTATATACAGATTGACAACTGATTCTGTATATCGTGCCGCGGCAATGGTCCGGGTACATGATCCTGTTGCATGGTTATCCAGTATAGGTATCGTTATCTGTTTTCTGGTAGCCGTTCATCTAATATCAAAATTGAGTATCTTTAAGAAAAAGGAGTAATTGTGCCAAATATAAGAGTACTTTTCAAACGGTTAGTTGTTTCGTTTTTCATGGCAGTGGGCGCCACGTTTTTTGCGGCGATGGTTATTTTGTTGGTCAACTCTATATTTAAAGGTTATCCATGATATCGAAAATTCTATACTATTTATTCGCCTGTAAACATAAGACGACAAAATATCGAAAGTGGGTGGAGAATGATACCCCAATGATTCATATCGTCTGTATCAAGTGCGGTGAAGACATAGACAGAGGTCATGTTTACGGCGACATTGAAGGTTGGGATTCCAACGGTTGGGACATTTCTGAATAATATCAAAGGAGAAAAAATGCCTTATTTAACAGAATGTGTTATAATTGCAATAAAATGTATGGTCGGTTTTTTCATAATCGGTTGCGTGTTTGCTTTTTTCGGTTTATTAGCTCAGGGTATCTGGGCGTTGTTTCATGGCGAGGTTTATAAATCGACATGGGCATGGGGAAATCTCGAACAGGAATCGTTCACCAAACCAGATGTTTGGGACGCTGCCGATGAGAAGTTGGGGAAAAAGACCGAGCGTGGTTTGCCAGACTTCCCAAAAGGCAAAGATATTTATTTTACAGAAGAAATAATCAAACTTGGCCCGGAGTATTCTGGCGGCCGTCATTACCGGGAACCGGATTCTCACCAAGAAAAATTCGTAGAGGACTGTCAAACGGAAGATGAAATTATCGAACTTACTGATGACATGGCCGATGAAGCCTTGGCATTTGAACTGGCAAAAGATAATGAACAGATACCGGAGTATGATCCGGTAGCTGATCCCACGTATCATGAGGATAATCCCGATCTAAAGGAATAGTAAGATGCGTTTTTCTCTTGACATTGACGCCCAGTATGGTATAATGGAATTATAAGGTCAAGAAAGAAACATAAACCATAAACGAAAGGTACTGAAATGAGCACAACGAGATCAGATCAAGCGATCAGAGAATTACACAAGAATAATATTAAAAAGACACCCAGCCTGCGGACGCGGGTAAAATGGGCGCTTGTCTTTCCGATACCGTTCTGGGCAGTGGTTGTCGTTGGTGTGATAGCCGCCTTCGTGTCCTGTATGGTTTGGAGTTGATATTTGCAAAGGATAAAAATGAAACATACAAAAAATTGTTCAGAAGGCGGCACATGTAATTGTGCTCGGGATTACCGAGAGTCATGGTTTGCCCGGAGATTTGGATATGAAATATTCGACAACATCTTCCAGAGGTGGCGTCCCGAAGCCTCGGTGCCAACTTTTTACACTATCGCCGGAGTCGTGATAATCATTCTGGTTTTAGTCATTGCCATCTTTGGAATCGGAGGTCCGTGCCCATGACACCAACACA
>JAEHCK010000222.1 GCA_020696345.1 Thermoplasmata archaeon
TGTTAGGTGGTATCTGGTGTTTATGGAGATTTGTCATCAAACCGATATTAGAAAACCATTATGGTATCGAATGTGACGATGAACCAGAATTAGAACCAACCAAATTAGAAACCCGTCGGGATGATTTGAAAGACGATCTCGGCAAGACCAGACGTAGCGCAGATGCTGCGGAAGAAATGGTGGACTTGACGGATGAAAAGGTCGGTCTTGACGCAACCATTAAAGATGCGGAACGTAATATGGAGGATAAGTAAACTCCGTGGAAATAGAAGATAGAATATTGTTCTTAGAAAACGGATCGCCGTGTATATTTTTTCCAGTCGGAAAACTGGCCGATGGTGGCACTTGTAATTTTATGACAGATGAGTGTTATGAAAATTGTCCGAGTTGTGGCGTAGTTCATGAACATGAAATAAAAGCATTAAAATATTTTAAAGATAACCCCATTGGTGAAATAGTAGAACGTATAATGAAAGAATTAAGTTATTTTGAGTCTACTTTTTTAGGTTGGTTTAGTTGGGGTGATTGTCCTCCGAGTTTAACAGAAAAGATAGTTGAAATTGTCCGCAGACTTAATGAATCAGGTATAATACAAAACGGTTTTACACGTAACAAGACTTTGTGGGAAAAAATACCATGTAAAAATAATCTACGTTTTTCATTGTCGGTAGATACAGAGAAAGACGCTAACGTATCAAGTAATTCTAAAACAGTTTGTTTCCCTGATATAAGCCGTGCTGAGGCCAGGGTATTTTTTGATGGTAAAATGCGTGCTCGTTGTAGTGGTTATTTCTGTATACATCTTGATACCAACAGAACTGTTGAGGCCGACTGTGAACAATGTTACGCCGGCTTCAATGGGTGTTTTAGCAATGGAGGATAACTTGACAGACCACAATCGTTCTGTTATACTGGTTATATGAAAAAGAAAAAACCTGAGATCAACGTTATATTTCAAACGACACCAAGCGGCAAACACTTGATAAATATGGGTGAAGACTACGGCCTGTTGGTGTTTGCTGATATGACCAAAAATGCAGAACTCGGTTATAGACACATCACATACAATCGTGTCTACATGGACGTTGTGACAATGAAGAAAGGCAACGGCGACCGGAGACAGTTCGAAGTTCCGAGCCGGGACTCATACGTTTTTAATTTAAAGTTCAAACGTGATGAGGCTGGGAAGAAAGGTGTACCACGAGGAACGATACCTCAAAGTGTCACGACCTTTCTAACCACGATATTTGAAAAACTATCCGTTGATGGTTGTATACCAGATCGGAATATGCCGAAGTTGAAAAAGATAATCGAGAAAACCGATTTCAATAAATTAAAAGTTAAAAAATCCAAACCAAAAAAGCGTAAGAAAAAGGTGGATAAACCCACACCACAACAGGTCGAACAGACCAATGAGGCGTTTGATATCTTACGAAGGAGTCTGAATGGCCAGAATAGTTCTTAGAAGGGGTTACGATTGTAACAGATGTTCAAGAAAGGGATGTGCAGGAGATGTACTAAGAGACAGACGAGGGAACATAAGAAAACATTTAAGTTGTCCGGGTGAGATGGGTCAGACACCTATGAAAACCACCTTACTGGAACGTGCCAGTGAGAATCCAGGGTCATTTAATGCCTTGGGTGTGGTACTGGGCACAATGGGATTACAGTTCGATCAAGTACCACGTTATCCGTTCTTTCGATTCATAGCAAAAGATACAGATGAGGAGTTTCTTAATAATAATGGCTAATTCAATTTTTATCATATGTTTGTTTTATATCTATTTTGGTTACAGATGTATTAATAAAAAAATGATACCCTGTCCATGTGACAGCAGGCGCCAGATCATTTGGTGGTTGTTAACGTGGCCGTATCAGTTATGGTTAGTACACTAACGAAAGGAATAAAATGATTAGATGGAGACAGATGTACCTCCGTGCCTTTGCCGCAGTGGTTGCAGGCACCGGATTATTTTTCTCGTTGTTTGTGATAATTGTCATGACGCCTACGTGTTCACCACATGCTTTTTGGGTACTGATAGTTCCGTTAGGTCTGATAATATACGGATCACATAATCTGGATAAGGTTGACCAGTTTCTTACTGTGACCCACGAGGGATGGAGATGATGAGACAGGCTTCAAATCAAGGCAAAATCATTGAAGTTAAATTGAGATCATTCGAATGGTTGATGGCCACATATAAACACAAGGTCAGACATTTTAAGGGTTATGATGAATTGAATGTCTGGCACTCCACCGGAGGCGGTGGCGGTTTACATATTAAAAGGGAACATACACACCTGTTTGGCTCAGGCGAGATTGTCAAGGTTGTGTTTCACAGGCAGACATTGACCAGAAACATATACCAATTATTTAACGATAATCGACACTACCCACAACAGTTATATGATGAATGGTTCATCCTCGCTGAAATAGATATGGTACTTCCAAAGGAACTATTTGAAATATGAAAAATGTTGTGTTTATCCAGTTCTATACCAATTCGGAAGAAATGGGTAGATGGGTATTAGGTAATGGGTTTTCAGATACATATGATATTTGTAAATCTAAAGGTGATTTTCTCTGGATTGAAACCGGACGTGACTCGGAAGATATTATAGAATTGCCATTCAAAACAGGTACAGCGTATGTCAGTTGCTGTATGGGCAATCAACTGGTCAGAGTATGGAAAACAGCACTACAGAATCCAGAAATTGAATTCGTATGTGGTGGTCCGGGATTAATCGGTGTTGAAGTCATTGACGATTTGCCTGCCAACATGAAGTTATCATATAACAGTGTTGAATGGTATTTTGGTTATCCAGATTTCACTGGTAAATGGAAACTCTCATTACCGGATGCTGTACAGGCCGGTGATAAGTTGTATTTCAATTATGGACTAGACGGTAATCATTGTTACTGGAACAAATGTTCATATTGCAACAGACCGTCTTGGAAAGGCCAAAGAAAACGTAAGATTATAGATTTGGAATTAGATGATTATTTCCAAGATTACAACAAATTGATTAGAATTGGCACAGAAGCATTACAACCTAAGGACATTTATCTTTTGAAACAATTACCAGATTTGCCAAATCTCTGGTGTTATAAATTAAATTTTAGGTTTGATAGAAAAACTGTTAAAAATTTCAAAGAGGTTGCAACCGAATTAAGTACACCATTTGTCGGTGGTGCCAGTTTTGAATTTCCCACTGACAGAATGTGGAAAGTAATGAACAAGGGATATAATTTGGACGAAGTTATTGAATGTCTGGAAATTTTAAATGATATAGACATGGCAATGATCACCGGCGGATTCATGTTAGGTTGGAATTGTCTGATCAATCAGGATATTGATGACCTCAAACAGTTCTTTCAACGATTACCTGTTTTCAGAAATAAAAAACTGGTATTATTCATATGGCCAATGTACGTTTTTCCAGGCAGTATGATTGATGGTAAGTATGATATAGATCATAAAATAATTAAAGGTCCTTTCTATTTTGGGTATGTACCTAAAATTTCATTTGAACAAGAGGTTTTGAATGATAAGGTGTTGAAAGTAATAGAAGAATACTCAAAAGGTAAGAACATAGATGTACATAAAGAATGGATAAAAAGTTGGAAAATATTTGAATAATGAAAAAAGTTGTTGACAACCCTGGAAAATGTGTTATAATATATAAATAACAATGATACACCTTTTGGTGTGTTGTGAGCGTTGGTTCCCTGGAGCGACTGACATCGGGAACATCTGGCCCGCCAAGCGTGGAGTCCTCCCTGGCGGGGAATAAATGAGGACCTAAGTCGCTCAACGCTCAGAACATATCAAACAAATACTTTAAGGAGCAAATAATGAATTCGATCAAAGAAGTCACAATACAATCGAAGACGAAAACCGAAGGTCAGAAACCGACCATCGGTGGACCAGCGAAACCTGACACGGGACCTGGACCAGTAGATTGTTTGTTACTCGAAACATTTGCATCCTCAGCCCGCCATAATTATATTTGGGAGGATACTGAGGTATGAAGTAGTTAGAACCATAGACCCTTTTAAAGGGCAACTACTTCAAACGAGAAATGAAGTAGTTGCCCTTTTTTTTTAGTTTTTACAAAATACAGAACAACGGAGGTTTTATGATATTGAGCGATTCATGTGAATCAACAATAACGACAAAA
>JAEHCK010000146.1 GCA_020696345.1 Thermoplasmata archaeon
AAAGGGTGTAATTGTATTGGCCCGCAATGATGCGTATGAGACCTTAACGATCGATGATAAGGTACCCAACACTTTGGACTTCATAGAACTATTGACCGAACACTATGAGACCATTTATATTACGGATGTGAACGGTTTGATCGAGGGTAAAGCACAGGTTAAACTTATTCGCGAAGTTTCTGAGTTTTGCGAGGTGTGGTTGGATGCAGGCGTGGCCGAGGTAGAAAACATATATGACCTTTTTGTTGCAGGCGCACATGAGGTGGTACTTTCATCAAAGACACTGGGCAGTATAATGGAATTAGCACTGGCAGTTGAATTATCCGAAAACCTGATCTTTGAGCTGGATTACGATAACGGTGTGGTCAGCCCCAACGGCCAGATACGTGATATGTCACCTGAAAAACTTGGTTCTGAGTTGATGGATATCGGAATAGAGCGAGTGATCTTTGCCGATCTGGCACGAATTGCAAAAAACAAGAGCCTCGAAACGAGTATAATACAATCTTTAATAAATCAAGGTTTAAAAGTATATGTGGGCGGTGGTGTCAAGCATTGGGATAAAGCCTTGCTGGAAAAGCAAGGGGCCACCGGAGCAATTCTGGAACTTGTAGATGTTCTCCAACACGGAAAGGTGGATCTTTGACGGTTACGGACCTCCAACGGACAATTGCAAGTCTGTTCAAGCGAAAAAGTAAGAAGGTTATACCTGCACAAGAGCTGGAATTACTCGCGTCAATGGAATTGCGTTGGTTCGAGCCGAAAGATGCACGTAAACTGGTGGAACTCAGCATAAAACTGGGGCTAATAGAGGAGACGGCGGATGGATTGAGCACAAAATTCGATGTTGATTCTGTGGAGATCCCATTTGCATTTAAGCCCCCCAAGGATCTATTAGTAGATCTAGAACATAATCAGGACTCGTTATTCATGCAGTTGATTGACCACATATGCATATCCACGGCATTGGACCGTAATGAGGTTATTGCCGAGATCAATGCAAAACAGGTTGAATTGAACAATTATCTAACCCTGGAAGTGGTAGCTGTATTGTTTGCTAAAGAGAAGAGTGTAGATGTGGAGGAGTATATTAGTAAGGTAAAAGATGATTTGTTGTCCAGCGAATAGGGAAGTTGGTCTATCGGTCAATTAGTCACTAGTTCCTAGATGCTAGTTGCTAGTCGACCAGCTGACCAGTCTACAATCTCGTTGAACTAAAATTATTGTCCTATCCAATCAAAACGCAAAAGTGCATATATTAAATACGAAAAGTATTAATGCTTTCTTTATATATGCTTTTAATTCAATCTATACTGAAAAGTATTACTAATTGGATATATAAATAATTGAGGTGCGGCTCATGGCGTCGAAAATGAAAATAGAAATTGTAAATGTGGTGGTTTCTGCATCTATCGGTACCGAATTAGATCTACTAAAGATCTCAGCAGATCTTGATGAACTGGAATATGACCCTCAGCGGTTTCCGGGTGCAATTTATCGGGTTAAAGAACCAAAAACCGCGTTATTATTTTTCAGAAGCGGAAAGATCGTATGTACTGGTGCTAAGAGCCTTAAAGATGTAGAACGTGTAATGGAAACAATGGTCAAGCAATTGACCGGTATCGGTGTTAAGATCACTAAAAAGCCGGAGGTCACGGTCCAGAACATAGTTGCAACCACAGATCTGGGTGCGGAGTTGAAACTTAATGCAATTGCAATATCATTGGGTTTGGAGAAAGTAGAATATGAGCCGGAGCAATTCCCAGGGCTTGTATATCGTGTAGAGGACCCGAAGGTAGTTGCCCTACTATTTGGCTCAGGCAAGGTTGTATGTACCGGCGCAAAGAAGGTGGAAGACATCGAACGCGCAGTGGAAAATATACGCCTCGAACTGGAAAGTGCAGGGTTCATATAAATCAATTTTATTGGTTGTTCTACCGATCTAGGCAAAGATGAAAATTATTATGTCGAGTTAGAATGTAGGGATTAGGGGTCACAATTTAGGGATTACAATTTAGATTTTATTTCTTTTAGTTTCCTATTCAATGATTTTCTAAAGCCTAACAACATTTTGATGATTTCAGTATGAATTGATTTGATATCCACATAATCTTTTTTCTTTACATCATATACTCTTAATGTTAAATCATACGCTTTCTTCCAAACCTTTAGGTTCTTAAATCCATGGGTAATCATTTCATTCACCTATTTGATAATAATAATGATAGACTATCTATTAACAGTATTTGTGAGGGATCAGTGAAATTAATAAATATTTGATTATTTTAATTCATATTTCCTCAATAACATTCTGACCCCACAATTGTGATCCCTGACCCCTAATATATTCAAGATTCATAGAAGAATCAAACTTCCTTACTACTGGATAACGACAATATAAATGGACTGACAAATACATAAGCGATGATCAAACCCAGACCGAAGAATGATATAATTCGATAATAAATAAAAATATTGTCCGAAGAATTGACGCCAAACCATTTTTGGAACTCGATAGATAGTAAGCTGAGCATGATTGCAATGGCCAGTACGGCGGCGAACTTGCCGCGGATCTTGGGGTATTTGATCTGCATGTTCATAAGAACAGAACCGAGTATGATCAAGATCAAGCTGAAATATACGGCAGCTATGGAATCATTTTCAGGCCTATGCGGGTCCAGAATGTGAGCGATCACGATGACCATGAATCCCATGGCCGGTGTTGCCAGGCCCAGGAAGGTTTTTAACTTGTAACCATGCCGCGTGAAATCGATCAAGCGTTTTATACCAAAGGATATCATGAAAATAAATGCGAGAAAGACCAGGATATTAGTAGGAATGGTAAATGCTTGAACACTGAAAATGAATTTTCCATCCACAGGTTCATAGAATACAACAAGAGCAAGCAGTGCCGGCGCCATGCAGAATGTGATCGAATCTGCAATAGAATCGAGATGGCGGCCGAAATCGTGCTTGGTTCCGAACCTGCGTGCGGCCGCACCATCCATGCCGTCGAAGATCAGGCCGAGAAATATGAGACCGGTACCGAGCGTGATGTCGGGGTAAAACTTGATGAAACTGATTATGGCCAGTATGCCGCAGATGCCGTTACTCATGGTGAGTAGATCGGCGATGGATATTAGGCTGAGTTTGGACATGGTTACACTGGGTTTTTGATTCATAATTGATTTATTCATGATTTAAAGTCGAGAGTCTAAAGAGTCGGGAATTTTCAATTATGAATACTAATTACCTTTTTTTATATATATGTAGCGTAATTGTAATTTCCTTTAATCGGTAGTGGGTACCTCGGTGATCCTTCTTCCCCGATAGGACTTTTTTAATTACAGGCCCAAGCTTCGAACTGCAATACTTGATCATATAAACCTGTGAAGGTCACTCATGAGTAACTTTCTTGGGTTTTGTGAACAATCCCCCAGAAGGGGGTTGCCAATTGGTAACTTCTAATTGGTAACTTTTGCTGGATAGGTTCGAATTACTATGCTCGTATTTACTTTCAGGGGTAGTATATATATACAACTTTACCCAAAAATGTCCCCTTTTTAAAGGTTTAATTGAGCGATATAATTAAAATATAGTGATTGTTTTGAAGTAATAACTTATCTGAGAAAAGCAATGATTTAGGATAAACTTATAATACATTATCACTATTTATGTACAATAGCTGGTGGGTAATATATTATCTTCTGGAAAAATACCTAGAGAGAAAATTGACGTTAAAAATGAATCGATTGAAGATTCAAAATCGAATTTACGATTCTATTTATTGTTCTATTATGTAATAATAATAATTGTGTTCGCATCTTATACAGTATTTTTGTCAACGAAATATCCTCAGAAAGTAGAATACATATCAATTACACAATATCTTGGTGATGACTCAGAAATAGAAATAGATTTTGCAGAAATCTCATCTATTCTTAATCAAAATGGCTATGAAACTGTCTTTTTAGATGTGGTTCATTCAGATGATTCAATAGATGAGGATCTATTTATTCACCCTAAATCTTCATTAGATTTAGTAATAATCTTAATTAAAACAAGTAATAATGAGGTGTATTTAGAAGGATTAATAACTTATGAAGTTGATATTTTACTTTTTAAAGATGATTTTCTTGAGCAGGAAAAAATAATCACCAAAGAAATGGAAAAAATAATTTCAATATTAAATTTTGATGTTGATTTAAATGATTTGGAATATTCTGATGATTATGCAATATATCAACCTTATTTTTTAGACACTGTTTGTTTTTCTGTATTCTTTGGGGTAGTTTTAATTTTAACTTTCGTAATATTTTATAAAAAAGGACTTATTATTAAACAAATAAAAAATGGTAATTTAAAAATTATTATCGGGTTAAGTTGTTTTTCACTTGGCATCTTACCGTTTTGGTTTAATTTAAGATATTTATTTTCAAGTAAAACAGATTCTAGTGGTTTATTATGTTCAAGTATATTTTTTGTTTTAATAATTATAGGTTTATCACTAATAATATTTAGAATTAAAAGAAAAAATGATGATAATAAGGTTAATAAAATTATTAATGGTGAACTAAGAAAACCTAGAAAAAAAAAGAAAAACTAAAGAACAATTAAAGGTTTAATTGACAATTATTCTTCCAGTTTCTCTAAAATTCTTCTTTTTTTTCATTGTTGAATATTCGTAAAAATATTAATTGGGGTTCCACCCTTCTCAACCATCACATCAAGATTGATTTGGCTGAATTTAAGCTTTTTGTAGTTGAAGTTGAAATAACCAATCACCAAAAAACAATGACCAAATAAGCTCCAACTTTGGAAAAGCCAAAGGGTTTTCCAATGCATAACAATTTGCACAAGCAAATTGTTGTAGTTACCGAAATCTCAATAACCTAAACGAAAAATAATTCGTGTTTTGGTCATTCGGTCATTGAGTATTGGTTATTATTTGATTATTGGTGCTAGGCTAATTTGCCACGGCAAATTAGCTCGGGGTAAAAATTCTATCTTTTATTATATACCAATTAAAAGAATTTTGACATAGTATTGATCTAAGAAGTCACTTTAAGAGCTATTCTATTTTTATTTTCAAGCTTTAAGAATATTTTGTCACCTTTTTTAAGATGTAAGAATTCTTCAATTTGTTTAGGAATTCTCATCGTAAGATTTTTGCCATCTGAACTTAAGGTTCGTTCAAAATCCAAAGCAGTATCTGATTCATAAATGGCTTTCCTGAAATGTTCTTTTGCTTTGGCAACATCATCTATATTAAAAATAATCTTAGAACATTTTGGGCATTTATATGCAGGTAAATCTTTTATGATGATTTTACCTTTCATAAGAGAGAAATCGGAATGGGTTTTCTTAGCTTTTATACCACAATCAACACAATATATTGGCATTCTTAACACCTCTTTTTTTCGGATTTGTCAACATCTCTAGCACTAGTAATTTCAACTGTACCTCTGAAATATTTGAAGAATATCGTTAAACATCTTCCACTAATGGTTCTTCCAATGAGTTTATATTGTTTACCTCCATTTTTTTTCAAATATTTTTGATTTGAAAATACTTGAATAATTTCAATCTCGGTAACTTTATGTTTGAATTCAATTTTTTCCGAGATCTCATTAGTAATGACGATGTTAATGATCTTCACAATCTCACTGAATAATAATGTAAAATCAAGTTAATAAATCTTACGGAGATTCTTACGATTGAAAAATATTATTGATTAGGTTTAAATGATCTTGAACCTAAGATCCTTATTCACCCATTTGCTATCCGGATAAACCACAAACGGTAAGATAAAGATTTTTATTCCATTTTTGTTTTTCAAATGATCAAGGTTTGGGGGATTCGTTTTATTAGACCGCCGACCCAAGCTTCGAACTGCAATACTTGATCATATAAACCTGTGAAAATTACCCATGAGTAACGTCTTTCGATCTTGTGAGGAATCCCCCAGATGTGGGTTGCCAATTGGTAACTTTTAATGGATGGGTTTGAATTGCTATGCTCGCATTTGTATGGGATAGTCTGTAGTAAAACTGGACAAAGATTTATACCAATTTTACCCCAATAGAAAATTATTTAGAGAATCGAAGAGATTATGAATTAATAAAATCACAAATTAATGGGGATTTGCCGTCAAAACAAATCTTTTAAAATTAATATGGTTGTTGATTTGAATGGTGATATTATTTAATAAAGATAATAATATATTAAGAAAACATTTAAATTGTGAGTGAGATCAATGCTATTCGCACGATTTTTACCCACGAATTGCAATACTTTTCGTATAGATAAACAATCATTTCTTTCAGCGGTATTTTTTCTTTTATTGATGTGTTTACTAATTTTCTCCTCTTGTACTACTGCAATGACAGTAGATGTTAACATGAGTCTTGATCAACATGATATAGTATATACGGTTGAACCGAATGGTTCATTTGAATATGTTGTTCAAGGTAATGTGACATGCGAGTTTGAAGGAGTTGGAAAAAATCTTCAATATATTGAGGTCCAATTATTGACTACCTGTGATTATTATTTTTGGTCCACAGAAGTATTTCCGGCGATTATTAACTTTCAATCAAATGGTAAAAAAAGTATTAATGTAACCATAAACATCCCATCTGATGTACTTAATCAAACAGAGAATAGAGTAACCGTTACCGGTAATTGGCAAACAAGGTATTTTAAAGATTCATCATTAGCAGGGGCTTCTGGAGATTTAGATCCTGAGGAGATATATATTAAAATAAATCGAAAAATACTAGTTACTAATCAAACAGCAATTTCTTCCGATGATGGAGAACCAACAGATTTGGTTGGTATATGGGGATTGTCAATTGTAATTCTTGCACCTATTATGCTTATTTTAATAATAATTATGATTTTTTATTACAAGAACAAAAAATGGAAAGAGTAAATTACTAGTTAACCTCTAAATAAATACTTGCTGTTTATAATAATAAAGGGGTCTGAGGGGACTCGAATAATATATTAATCGGATATGCCATAATTAATATCGTAATTATTAATTTTTACTTAGGCCTGATTCTTCAACAATAAATTTACCTGGATTTTGACCATTCTCAGCCATCACATCAAGATTGATTTGGATGAATTTAAGCTTTTTGTAGCGGAAGTTGAAATAACCAATCACCAAAAAACAATCACCAAATAAACATCAATCATCAATACTCAATTATTCAAACGAAAAATAATTCGTGTTTTAGTCATTCGGTCATTGAGTATTGGTTATTATTTGATTATTGGTGCTAGGCTAATTTGCCACGGCAAATTAGCTCGGGGTAAAAATTCTATCTTTTATTATATACCAATTAAAAGAATTTTTAGCTCTAGATGATTTTCGAAGGAAATCATTTTGCTCTTGAAAACTCTGCTACTTTTCAACAGCTTGGTCATTGGTTATTGCGATCATCATTGACTACATCAACTCAGCATTTTCACCCTTTTCCATCATTATCCTCTGAACCGAGTTTGGGGGGATTCGTTTTTTTAGACCGCATACCCAAGCTTCGAACTGCAATACTGGATCATATAAACCTGTGGAAATTGCCCATGAGTAACGTCTTTCGATCTTGTGAGTAACACCCTAATTAGTAAGAGCCAAAGATGGATTAAAGAAAAAAGGAAAAGAGTTGAGAATAAAACTGAAAATACTAATTTTGGTCAGAATATTTAACTCAAAATATATAAGATAAAACCATTTTCTTTCCCTTAATTTTTGTCTAGTTTTACCTAATTTGTCTACCCCTAGGTCGATGATATCTTTTTGCTGATCTTTTTTTATCTTCATGATATAAAATATATTTTCCTAATGACTTGTCCTCGGTATATCCCATTCGGAAATCAACGCGAAAATTATAAAAGAATGGATCCCTACCAAGTAAATTACGAGAAGGTTGTTTTTCCTCATCAATCATTATAATGGCAAAAATTTCTGTTGTAATTTCTTTAGCTCCATATTTAAAGGTTAGAGAAACATTTTCACATCTAACCGTATCTTGAGGTTCACTAGTAATACCTTTCAGTGGAAGTTTACATTCTGGAAGACTTTTAACTGGAATATTTAAGCCATATTTTGCTGTGTCATATCTAAGTATTGAATAATCTGCTCCTGAATCTAACAATAATTCGGTTGGAAATGTTTTACTACCATATCTTAAAATTACCGTTAGCATTGGTCGTAAAATAACTGTCCCATCTTTTTGAATGATTGTCGTGAATGGGTATGAATACGAAGTAATATAATTCACCCTAGAATGCTGCGCCCAAAGATACTCTGAGATAAAAAGGCACATGTGGTAATTGAAGTTTTCCAACTCTTTCCAACACTACCTTTAAAGAGTTATCTCTTGCAATAATTTTTTGTTCCACTACTGCAATCCATTGTCCATCAAATTCGGTAAGATTTTGATTGGCTAACCAAGTGCTGTTCTCAGTTGCTTTATTTATATCTGGAATGCTTTCCTTTTCCATCATGCTATACCCCCGGCAAGGGAGTAATATTATTATTAATATTTATAGCTTTAGTGTTATATAACTTTTTTGTTACAAATATTTGAGTTATATATTAAAGTTACGTTATCCAGATAGATTAAAATGTCATCATATTTATTCCTTTTCATTTGAATAAATCGTTAATTTTAAATGCCGATTTTGCCAAATGTGTTCATGAACATCTTTTTTCAATTCCGTGAACAACCCCCCCAGATGGGGGTTACCAATTGGTAACTTCTAATTGGTAACTTTTACTGGATGGGTTCGAATTACTATGCTCGCATTTACATTTAGGGGTTATATATATACACAACTTTCCCCAAAAATGATGCCCATTGTCAAATTGTAGCATGGTGTAAAAATAATTGAATAGTTCTCTTAGTATCTTTTGCCATGTTCCCTATTTTGACATTATTATGAAATAATTAATTATAAAACTATCGAATTATTCAGTATATATAAAAATATTATAAGATTTTAAATTACTTCACCATTTCTTGCATTAACATATATAAAGTTTTCATCTTTATTTGTATCATTATCTTCATAATATTCAAATCTCCATGCAGGTTGCATGGTCTCTTGCACTATTTCATAATTTTCACTATAATAACAAATATCAACATTAGTAATTGCCATATTTCCATAACCTTCATAAACAGTTTCAAGCGAATAATATGCATCTGAAGCAGAAATTACAGGAGAAGGAGTTGTTTCATCATAAGGTGTTCTATGGAGTCTGAAAAAATGAGATACTCCCTCATCTGTTGAAACGGTCATTCTGATTCCATCACCACCGCATATAGGTACTTCATCATTAGGAAGAGGAGGATCTAATTCTAAATGTTCAACATCATAATAATGTATATAATCAATAAAATAATCTCTGATCATTCCTGTTTTATCACCATATTCATCAAACGTCCCCCAAGTATTAATTGATTCAAAAACAAAATCTCCCAGACCACCATGATTTGAAATGAAGTTGTTTGCTATAGTGAGTGCATCGTTTTCGGTAAATAATGTTTCTGAAACAAGTTCACCATATGATTCCCTACTATATATTAAAGCCCCAGCACCAGATATTTTCAGATGTTCATAATTACTCTCATCATTTCCTATTTCAAATATATATGTTGTGGGTTCAATTCCTGTTGATTCAGTATATATTAAATTAGATTTTTCAAATTCTGGGAAATATTGAATTGCAAAATCATGAGCATCGCCTTCATCTGTAATTACCTCAGATGGTAGTACTAAATCTGGAAGAGCAGGTGTATTAGTTGGTAATTCACCTTCTAATTCAATTGTACCACCAGAAGGACCACCATTCTTCTTTTTTTTATTATCATCATCCTTAATACACCCACTAAACCCAATCGAGATTAGCATGATACAGATCGTAATGATCGCCAATATCTTTATTCGACCCTTCTCAGCCATCACATCAAGATTGATTTGGATGAATTTAAGCTTTTTGTAGCTGAAGTTGAAATAACCAATCACCAAAAAACAATCACCAAATAAGCTCCAATTTTGGAAATTTCAATAACCTAAACGAAAAATAATTCGTGTTTTGGTCATTCGGTCATTGAGTATTGGTTATTATTTGATTATTGGAGCTTGGTCATTGGTTATTGCGATCATCATTGGGGGTTACCAATTGGTAACTTCTAATTGGTAACTTTTACTGGATGGGTTCGAATTACTATGCTCGCATTTACTTTTGGGGGTTATATATATACGTATAAAATCCCCGAAAATGTCCCCTTTTTAGTATATTGGACTTGAAGAAACTTGAGCTGGAGTCAATAATATTTAATAATTAGTTCATGAGTTTCTTCATCTTTCAATATCTTCTTTTACTTTATCAGGTACTTTTTCTCTAAGAATATTAGCTAATTGAAGTAAGGTTACATCATCAACAAAGCCTTTTTCAGCACCGACAACT
>JAEHCK010000133.1 GCA_020696345.1 Thermoplasmata archaeon
GGTGAAATATTATAGAGTACGTCCTCAAATCGTTTTAGTTTCATTTTCTTTATCATAATAATCTCATTATATAAGGTAATAGGATATTTGGCAACTATTTAATAAGTGCCATGGACTGACCAGTATTCTTTTGGTGTTCCCAGTGGTTTGTCCTCAGCTTTTGGTGATTCCGAGTCTGCTTTTGGTTCTGAGTATTTTTTCTTAATTCTGGGTCGAATGATCTGTCTACTTAACACTGTACTGAGTTGAACCCGGATTTTCTGTTGCAACGTGCTAATTCGACTTTCAATTGCGCCTATCATGTCTCTGACGCCATTGGATTCACAATTATATGAGACACAGGTTTTCGATCTTAACTCACGAGGAAGAGCGCATCCGGTGCCTTTGCGCCAGAATCCAGATGCTTTCTTACCTTCGAATTCATTGATAAACAATTTATTATAGGTTTCAAAATCTTTCTCAAAAATGATATCGTCATCGAAAAAACCGAGACTTGACCGACAACCACCACAACAACATCTGGCATTCGAATCTTCAGCAACCCGTTTATAACATTTCTTACCTTCATCAAAACAGGTGAATGTGATCTGGGCAGTGGCGGCTTTCAATTCTTTGTATTTTTTTAACTGATATTTCAAATCGGTGTAATGATCGTCAAGTTTAATTCGAGTCGGCACAAAGGTGTTACCGCCACGTTGCAATATTTTCTCTGTCCATAATCTTCTAATCATTTTGGTCTCCTTATATCCTGCCCATACAGGAAATTGATTCATTGAATTATATTGTGTAATCATGTGAATTATCCGGTGCGTATGACCACTCAGGCGTGCGTGACCACCATTTCAACAACTGATCAAACTCAGTTTCATTTAGACAGTAAACGACACAAGGGCCGCCTCTGGAGTCGGTCCACTTATTGTATACAAAGTAGTCGAACTGTTTGAAATTCTCGGCTCCGGCTTCATTCTTTTTGAACGTATAGTTTATACCGTATTCGTTATGCATTATCTAATCCTCAAACCGAGTTCGTTGACATACTCGATTGCGTATGCTCTGTTATCGTCATTATTCATGATACCGCGGGCGTGAAATGTTCTCACTATACCGGCCATTGACAGACTACCGTAAACGGCATATTTCGAAAGTTTGTCGATTGCGAATTCAATCAGTTCTTTGATTTCATCAGGCGTATCAACCACGTCCTCACGGGCGGCTATCGGTTTCTTCGGTTCTGGTTTCGGCTCGGGTGTCGGTTCAACAATTGCGATAACACGATCACCACCATCCTCAACCTTTTCAAGTCTGGTCAACTTGCCCGGCGACACTCTCCAGTATTCGGCACTCGGACGACCATCTTCCCGTACTGAAACCGATTTACGATTTATTCTCAATACAGTGCCGGTGATTGTACGATGACCACGTTTCGAAGTAACGAAACTGACACGTTCACCGTACCTGAACGACCGGACAGTCACGGAATTTGTCGGGAATGAGTATGATTTTATCACTGAACTTCCGGTACGACCACGTGCGGCATTCAACTGATCCTCAGGTGACAGACCACCTTTAGTAGCATTTTCAAAGTATTCATGTTTGATAGTATTCCAAAAATGGTAGATTTCGGTCTGACATGATTTAAAGACGTTTGAATGTGCTGAACCAATTCTGGTATCCTTAAATAGATGACCGAGTTCGTGAATGAGACAACCGACATTGGCGCCGGCGTTGTGAAGACGAATACGACCAATGCGATAACTTGCTGTACCCATCAGATTTTTGGTTTGACGACCAGTGAGAAAAACATTAGGTTTGACATTAAAACGAGCACTAAGATGTTTATAAATTCTATTGGTAAGTTCAAATGCTTCTTTATTGGTATCGAACAACAGACCGTAAGCTTGATTGCCACGTGCCACGTTACAGTCGCCGTTACCTCTAAAATTTCTATCAATCTTAATTTTTCTCATTTAGTTTCCTTTCTTATTGTTTATAATTCCATTATCTCATATTATAATAGGAAAGGCAAGCGGTTATATTTCGAAATGTTTGTCTAACAGAATATTTTGTTTCTTCACACATTCGGGACCAAAACCAGACATGATCGATGACGGTACAGTCAGACGTTTACCACAACGACCACAACGACCTTCATGATAAATGTTGATTTCTTCTGGTAACGGGGCACCAGCGTTCAACATCGAGTTCAACCATTTGAATGCTAAGAAAGACAGAGCATCTTGACCGATACGGGATTTCTTAGTTGAACGAAAAGTTTGATCAAAGATACAACCGAGATAATGATAATTGTGATAATTGTCGGGACCATTCAAAACCGATACGAACCAAATGTCTTTGTCTTTCAGTTTCTTCACTTTATAGGTGAAACGATTACCACTCTTTTCATTCTCTAAGGTGAATATCGCTTTACCAGCTTTTAAGAAGTTTGACCAATCGGTTAGTTTGTTCATTTTGTTTCCTTTCTTATTGTTTATAATTCCATTATCTCATAAATCCTATTGGATGGCAACACCTTTTTGATAAATAAATTAAAAACGTTTACTTTGTTTTTTCAATGTGTTATACTACTGTATAATCGTTGAATAAACGATTTGAAGGATATATTACCCCTGTACGGGCGGACTCAGAAGTTTTTAGTCTCCTTTCTTTTCTCTGAGTTCGCCCTTTTTTTGTTTACAATATGTGAGAAACTTGTTATACTGTTATTGTCTCTAACAAGTTGGCTTTTAATAGTTGCTTGTTGTTCTTACCTCCTTTTCGTAAAAGCCCATTCGGAGAAATCTGAATGGGTTTTTTCGTGCATGCCTGCCTGAATTATCAATCAAAATAAATAAATATAACTGACCAACTACATCATTAGAGGATTGTTATGCGACTGACCAAGTATTTAATTGAACGTTTTGTACCGAGGACCGAGGAATTACTGGAATCAGTGGAACATTTGGATACTTCGCTTGGACAAAGAATCAAATCACAATGTAAACCATTTCTATCTCAGATAAAATCTCTTAATATGCCCGGGCTATTCAGAGGCCTGAAACATCACGAAATTCTGATAAGTGTTAAGAAAGTCCGAAAGAATAGACGAGCATTAGATACTGATCAAGTAGATTCGGATGCTATCGATGATTGGTTTGAAGATAAATTTGGTTGGCGACCACGATCACAAGCTTTGATGACATCAGGACGTCCGGGTCAAGCGTCCGGTTATGGTAATTTGTCATTAATTATACCTGTTGGTAAGTTCAAAATTCTCTGGTCCCGTACAATTGATGATTTGTATGTTAGACAAGACACACTGAAACATTCATATGATCTACTTACATGGAATCAAATGGGTGACAAGGATTCACCAGCAAATATTGCGAGACGCAAGGGACTTGATCAATTGTTGGGTCATGACTATGAGGAAACAGACAAACTAACAAAACAGATGATTTTCGGTGTCAGTACAGGCGAAATCATGGTGAAATGTGACAAATACTGGACAATCGACTATCGTACAGCGATGACATATGTGGCATCCAAAGAACAGCCAGAAGATGACAAATATGCTTTCGAATTGATTGACAGACACAAAAATGATAGAGACGTATATGCTTTATTTTACAAACTTTGGTTGGGATAATATATGAGACTGAGACAATATATAAGCGAACAAGATTTATATCAGGAGCGTGAATTCTGGCAACCACAGATTGATAAATTAGTCAAAGGTATAAAAAGTGGTTGTAAGTTTTATCTACAACTGATTGGCAACAGAGAACCCTTGTTTCGTGGTATAAAAGGAAAACAACAATTCGGCGAACAAGACGTAAGACAAAACAGAATGCCCGTACACCCTCGTGGTAGGGACATGCTCTCTGTAAAAAAGATCAAAAATGGTAGAACGTTTGACACTCAGGAACCATATTGGGTAGTATTAAACCAATGGTTAAAATCAAATGGTCATGCTGAAAGAAATAAGTCTGTATCTGTATCATCTGACTTTAGTTCAGCGAATGCATTTGGTACTCCTTATTGGATATTCCCGAAAGGTAAATTCAAATATTCACATGTTCGATCAGAAGATTTCAACTATTCAAATGATATGGTCAACTGGAATCCAAATGATATGAAATATTTCTTAGAGCACTGGTATTCAGATGATCCCAACAAGGAACCCTGGGGTTCATTCAGTAAAGATGAATTTGATAGAAATATAGTATCTGATAATTTCAGAGAAGGGTATGAGAAAAAATATGAAATGTGGTTACAATGTAAATCATACTATTTTGTAGGTTGTTCGACATCGGCCATGAATAAAGAGCCTGCTGTTTATTTTGCCAAAGAAATGGGATTCTATGATGACGCCATGCTCGGATCATATCCGTTAGTAGGTTACACGGGTCGGTTTGCAGAAGGGAATAAAAAACCAATATCAAACAACAACGATATAGTTAATAACCTTATTAAGACCATGGCGTCACAAAAAGAAAAAGAGAAAAAAGAAAAACAGGACAAACGGAATGACAGTGAGGCAAAAGCTGCAATCAGATCAATAGAATTACACGGAGTTAAGTTCAAATGAGACTAAAACAATCATGGCAAAGGAACAGTAAACATGAAATTCGATAAATATTTAAAAGAAAAGAATATATCTAAATTTGTTAATCATTCCCAAAGTGTATCAATTCCATCAGGACAAGATTTAAAATTTACATATAATTTTGCAGAAGTAAATATTAAAGTCGAAAAGATAGATGGTAAAGATGTTCATCTAAACGTAACAATTAAAGGGAAATAAATGAGACTAAGACAATATATTGATGAAGCATCATATATAGGTAACATTGGATTTGAGGAAATGGTCAAGTTTCATCAATTGGCGACAACTGCTGATCTCAAAGTAATGCAGAAGATCGTTGAACAAGACGATTGGGTTGCGTTTAAGAAACTCATTCAGAAAGTAGTAAAGACGGAGTTAGAATGAGACTAACCAAGTTTATAAACAACGAAGCCTCTGGATTCACACCGTGGCCCGATGGAGACGAACTACGTGAACTACTTCACAGTAATTGTAGTAAATGGATCAAGGAGTCAAAGGGAATACCGGCGTATCGAGGCATGATCAACAAAGGTCAATGGGGTAAGTTCAAAGTCCGTCAAGACAGAAAACCCAAAGACACACCTAAACGACATCATGATATGATCGATGCTGATTTCAAAAAGAAGTTCAAGTGGGAACCACGTAAACAAGGGCTTTTCGTCACAGGTAATGATGACACGGCAGATGTATATGGCTATTTGTATCTGATTTGGCCAATTGGTAATTTCAAAATTCTCTGGTCGCCGGAAGTTCAAGACCTCTTTACATTGACATCAGCAGCACCGGGACACGATGAAGACAAGTTTGTCCACTTAGAATGGCCTGAATATTTTAAATCGTACAGAAATAATAATCTTGCCGCGGCGTTAAATTCAGGTAATGAAATCATGGTCAAGTGTAAGAGTTATTACGCCTTGCAACAAACAGTATGGAAATATTTTGACGATGATTTGCTGGGAATGGGATGAGACTAAGACAATATATCACAGAAGTTATAAAATTCACCGATGAGATGACAGGATCACACTCAGGTCAGTCAAATTCAAAGATCACAGCATATGAAAATGGTAAGCCGGTGGGGTATCTTGAATATACTGTGTACTTGGACGATGTTCAGATTTCATATATCAAATCTAACAAGCCCGGCACTGGCACCAAATTGGTCTTATACCTACAGTCACAATTTCCTAAGACCGAGATAGATTGGGGTATGATGACAGGTGATGGTGCCAAACTACAGAAGAAATTAAAGAATAAATTATACATAGATTACAAAACTCGTAACAAAATCGAATCACTCAAAGCTGAGTATGCTGACTTAGAAAAGGAAGAAAAGGATTTGATGGATAAATTTGATCAAGGTAGGATAAAAATCACACCCAAAGAGGGAGAACGTTTGAACTTCATATCTGATAGGAAGTGGGATATTGAGGAAGAGCTACATCAATTATCACTATGAGACTAACAAGATACTTAGCAGAGGGTAGATCACAAACGATTTCGATGGAAGATGCATGGAAACTGATTGAAACAAAACATTCTAATGCTTACAAATCTGCACAGGCAGGCGTAGGACAAATGTTTCGTGGTATCAATTACAATGAGGCGCCGGGTGAAGGTGTTGCATATATTGAACCAAGAAAGTTTGTTAGAAAATCAGCGAATACAACAAACTGGTACACTCAGATCATATCGAACTCTAAACTATGGAAAAAATACCCTCGTAGAGACAAGTCAATCATATGTACCACAAGTCCCGCCACAGCATCAGCGTATGGTGAAGGATATTTAGTACTACCACAAAACAAAGGCAGAATAGGCATATGTCCAGAGGATGATTTCTGGGATTCATTCGGCGATTTTGCACCAGATCATGTCAACTATTCGTTAGAAACTTTGATCACTGACATAATGGCCGCGGATGACATACGTAATTCGGTGGACGTTCATCCACTTGATGCACAGAAAAACGTCAAAGACATGTATAAACTTTTTACAGCAATGACCAAATTTTTTAAAGACCCACCAGTTGGTGTAGTCATAGACCTTACCAACAGTTTAACACCCGATGATGTGGCCATGCCCATACAACTGCCTTCTGCGTTTAGTGACTTCAAACCCGGCGGTGATTTCAGGAATTATATTGAAACCAAATTTCAACCTGAGAGACATGGATTCAAAGTGACAAAGGCCGGGCTGGGATTACCGCCAAACAGTGGAGTGGGTCAAGAGGTATGGACGGATGCACCATCATTACTAATTCAAACACATGATGTTAAAGGTTTCGACATAAGGATAAATGGATAATGGCACAATCAACTAAAGTAGACAAAACGTTTTATCAGGTAACGAATATCAAACTTAGACAAACCTCAATGTTGAGACTGTTTGATATATTGTTGGCACCTGACAGAACAACAAAGTATTTGAACATATTCAAATCACTCAGAGTAAACAAGGGACAACAGTCAGACTATACATTCTTTTCAACTTATGAGACATCGAACGATTCATTTTGGGACACTATCGCTAATGAGATATACGGCACACCGTACCTATGGTGGGTAGTGGCGTTGTTCAATGACGTATTCAACCCGTTTGAAGACCTGAATGATGGTCAGAACCTACAAATATTAAAACCAGATTATGTCTTTACATTATTCAAAGACATCGATACTATCAGGGAACTATAATGAGACTGAGGCAATATATAAGTGAAGGCGATTTCGGCGATATTGAAGACGATGTAAATGCACATCGATCTCACAAAGAACAATTGAAAAGTATCACCGAAGCGGGTATCAAGGACATGATCAAGTCCATTAAAAAGGACTGTAAACCATATATCAATCTCTTAGGTAATAACGATCCTGTTGTCAGGGGCATGTATCAACCGAGATCAATATGGAAATATAACGCGTTTGAATTTGATGACGATACACCTGAAGCGGTTAAGATGGTAGTCGGCGGTGAGTACACAGATGAACTAAGTAAGGTATTCGGCCAAAAGAATGTAAGACAAGATAGACAAGGAATATCAAATCGATCTAACATGGACTTACACTCAGGTGAGCCGGGAAAGTGGGGTGCTAAAGCGGGTACATTCTTTAAAGCTCTAAACCAGTGGTTGGCAAAGAACGGACATGCTGATCGAAGTAAATCAGTTTCCGTTACCAGTGATTACGAGACTGCCGCCTATTTTGGTCAACCATATTGGGTCTTCCCTATTGGTAAATTCAAATATACATTTGTACCATCAAAGGATTTCAATGATGATTCTGTTTATTGGTCAGGTGATAGCATGGTCACATATTTGAAGTATTATGAAGCAGGCGAACTTGATCAGTTTAACGCTATGAATGAATTTGATCCCAATCGGGCATTCACGACAAACAAAGGTTTCGTTATGGCAATAAAGAAACAATATGAAATATGGATCCAATGTAAACAATATTATTATATAGATAGTTGGCAAAACTGGAACAGAGTAAAGGAGTGGTTTTGAGACTAACACGGTATATATCTGAATCGGGACAATTATATTCAATCGATGATTTATCGGTTGAAGATATAGCATCACAACTTCAAAAAGAATGTGGTCAGATCATACAAGAATATTCAAGTGTTCAAGGTTTCTTGTTACGTGGTATTAAGAATATCAACAGAGATAAAATCTTAGCTGTCAAACTCGGCCGAGGTGGTGTCGAACGACAACCGAGAGACACGGCATTACACGTACATGACTGGCTGAACGATGAATTTGAAAGTCGATTTGGTTGGAGAGTTAGAAACGGTATATCAACCACATCAAGTTGGTCAACAGCAAGTGGTTACGGTGGTGGCAATGTTTACGTATTCTTCCCTGCCAACGGATACAAATTCTGTTGGAGTCCGGCTATACAAGACTTGACGTTATCGTTACCATCAGATATCAGAAACACAAGAAATACTGATACACTGGCAATAAATCTGGAACCAGGCAGACCCTGGGCCGCCATTATGAAAAATGACTATTTTGATACATATCAAGATGTAAATCTCCGTAAAGCCATTTCAAGTGGAAACGAGGTAATGTTCAATGCATCGAAGTACTTTCTATTGGCAGTACACAGTGGTCAAAACTTTAGAGCGATATTAGATATTTTGTTCCCGAATCAAGGGTGGGCTAACAGTGATTTTCAACTGAACCAATGGACAAGATCATGAGACTAAACACATATTTAATAGAGAAGAAAAAGGAAAACCTGACACCGATACAACTGTATAATAAAATACAAAAAGAGTGTAGTCAGATAATCACACTGTATAAGAAGGAACAAAGAGTGTTCTATCGTGGTGTCAAGAGTTATCAACAGTGGTGGAAACCCAAAAAGGTAAGAATCAGAAGTCGTATACCCAAAGACACACCGATAGGTACACACCAATGGTTGAATGACTACTTTAAGAAACGGTTTGGTTGGCCTGCCAGAAATGGGGTATTGGCAACGCCTCGTAGATATACTGCCACTTATTACGCGGATGATAATAAAGATAACGTCTATGTATTTTGTCCTGTTAACAGGTACAAATTTATATATAATCCTGATGTCACAGATTTGTACGATACAATACCACAGGATTTAAAACATCCAAATCCAAATCTTGGCGTTAAACTTGATACTGCTGAGGAAGCAGATAAGGTCTATCGTGAAATATCAGGGCCGAATGTTGATTTCTTCAATAAGATAATGAAAAAATATACAGACAAGAATCTGGGCAGAGCCATCACCGCTGGAAGGGAAGTTATGTTCAATGCAAAACAATACTATTTGTTACCAATCCAAAATGGAGATTATAAAGGTTATCCTTTCGATATCGATGATATCTTAGGATTTGAACCAATACAATAATATGGCTACTTCACAAAGTATAGATAAAGATAGGAAAAATGAACTTACTGGCCAATTGTCAGTCAAAATTGTAGTTGATAGAAAAGCAATAGGTATCATTGAGTCACAACATATCACTGAATGTTATTTCATAGAGGATATATTCTCACCATGTCTGACAGGTAAATTAATATTTGTCGATGTCTATGGTTTCTTTGAAAACGGACCATTAACAGGTGACGAACTGATTGGATTAGAATACGGAACAGATGAAGATAGAGAACTTACTTTCAACATTTGGAAGATAAACAAAATTGTACAAACAAGTCCCACTAATCCAACCGATGAAGTATTGACTGAAATTCTATTTGTCGATGAATCATATTACAACATGTACGGGAACGCTACAAGTTATTCATTTCCTGCAGAGACGAAATACACAACTGCTGTGGATTATCTTTTAAAGAATATGTTAGGATTCAAAGAGGCTGAAATCAACATGGAACATTGTACGAACTTTCATGCTGACCCAATCGCACTACCATATTGGCCGCTTGCTAAAAGTATTCGATTTCTATTGAGACGGGCGAAAAGTAACAAGACATCATTAAGTGGATATCTACATTATAATAACACAGATAATGGCTTCAAGGTCAACATTAGAACATTAAATTGGTTATTTAGTTCAGCGAACATAATGGACGCAACACCATATATCTTTGAGGACACAACCACCGATGTAAAGAATAAAAACAAAATATGGGAATGGTGGGGACAGGGCGTTGATAAGACATCGATGAAACCATCAAGAGGTGGTAAATGGCGTGCCGTCAATACATCGTTAAAGAAATTATACGAGGCAGAGTATACATATACAGATGGCATTGATGCCACCACAGCAGTAGGTACGAAAAGTCTTTTTCCTGATATATCAGACCCAAATTCATATCACAGATTGACAGGTGAAAACTCAGAAGATGATTTGAAGATGGTATTATACGATGAATGGGTCAAATCATATGATACACAAATGATGTTCAATCTCATAATACCAGGCAGTGAAAAACGATATGCAGGACAATTACTCGAAATCAAGTGGCCGAGTATTACGAGGAAAGGAAATATCCCCGTATATCAAAAACAACTAAACGGGAAATTTCTTATCAAGAGTATAACACATTCCTTTGTAGGTAAAGGTAACATCAACTATATGCAGAGAATTATTGTATTAAAGAATGGTTATCAAGCCAGTGAGTCGGAATATTTACTAAATATACCCAAGGTAAAACAGAATATTTCCGAAGCAGCATCAGCAAAAGAAAAAACAACACTGACAAGGATATAATGATTAGACCAGAAAATACAGATATCGATAATATTAACGGATTCTATCGTGGCGTGGTTGAAGATAACGAAGACCCCGAGAAACGAGGTAGAGTAAGAGCAAGAATATTTGGGATTCATACTGAGAAGAAAACAAAGACCAAGACAGAAGGAATACCAACAGAGGAATTGCCGTGGTCTGAACCATGTCTGCCTATAATGGAAGGTGGTGTGAGTGGTTTTGGTTTGTTTGGAGTACCAGTACAGGGTTCCCATATAATGATATTTTTTGAGAATGGTAATTATTTCTCACCGAGATATTTCGCATCGTTGCCAGGCGTACCATCGGAAGGACCAGATGTGAGAAAGGGGTTCAATGATCCTGACGGAATATACCCAACACCATTTAGATTGGGTGAACCAGACTATCACAGGTTGGCACGAGGCGTGACAGCTGATACATTGGTCACTACGAAAAACAGTCGCAGAGACACTGGCGTGGCACAAGCCGGCGGTGGTACATGGGACGAACCAGTGGCGCCATATAATACCGTGTACCCTAACAACGTGGTTCTAAGTACACACGGCGGCATAACAATGGAGTTTGATTCAACACCGGGCAGTAAACGGTTTCATATCTATCACCCAAGCAACACATTCATAGAATGCGATCAAGATGGAAATTTGGTTATCAAAAATGATGGCACCAAATACAACATTGCCAAAAATCATGAAAAGACATATGTCAAAAACGACAGACATGTCACAGTTGATGGCATTCAAGGAGTACTAACAACAGGCGATAGAACAGACGAAATGTCGAGTAATCATATTGTAACTGTCACAAGTAATCAGACCACAGGCATCGGCGGCAATAAGACAGAAACAATCACCGGCAACCATACAGAAACAATCACCGGCACTCAAACAATTGATGTCACCGGCGCCATCGATGTGACAGGTGGAAGTACAGTTACAATAACGGCAACAGGTGCAGTATTAGTGACGGCTCCATCAAGTACATTAGCGAGTGCGGCCGTAGTACTTGGAACATCTACTCAAAAAACACTCATGAACGCTGATATGATGACAGTCTTCA
>JAEHCK010000046.1 GCA_020696345.1 Thermoplasmata archaeon
AAAGTGAAGGATTCAATAATAAAATAAATATTGTGAAAAGAAAAGCATATGGTTATTGGGATATGGAATATTTTATTCTGAAAATCTTTCAGGCATGCGGGGTGATGAAACTATGATTTCCCTAAATTGGGAGAAGAGGCATAAATAATAATGCCGGGAGTGGGGTTTGAACCCGCGTAGTAAAAATTCCAAGCTCATTACTAAGTTATAAGAGAAATTTTTAGTACAGAACAAAATAGGCTATTTTTATTAATTAAATCTATTTTGTTCAAGGGTTCAAACCCCAACTGAGCTTCAATGAATTAATAAATAATAATGCCGGGAGCGGGGTTTGAACCCGCGACCTCCGGATATCCCGGGAGCATCAAATTATTCTCAACGCTTATGGTTTGAGACAAAGCTTGAGCCTACCCTATGAGTCCGACACTCCACCAGGCTGAGCCATCCCGGCATGATGATCAAATGATCGTAATAAACCGATCTTGGATGTTAGATAACCAACATATTAATGGTAATAAATAAAATTGTCGTTACCCGAGAAAAAAACTATCATAAACTTATTTAACCCTGATCTGAAGCGCCTGATTCCAAGATCTCTTGTAACTTTCCCTTGATGGTTATAAAAAACTCCTTAATATTATCTTGTGGAATTCTCTTGGTCCGATTCTGGATCAAGCCGCCCGTAAGGATCGCTGAGATTATATTAATATCATCATCTTCTAACTGCAAGTCTGTTTTTAAGTCCTTCCAGATATTTACAACCTCTGCATTTGTCTCGATCTCGGGTGTCTGGGTCACGATTGCTATTGTGATGTGAGCTGCAGCTAGATCGAGTTTGGTTACCTTTAGATCGGGTTCGATGGCCGAAAGCAGAGCCGGAAAGTTTTCAAATATTAATTCGGGCCCGCCGCTTTCCAATAATTTCCGTAGATCGCTCATTCGGCTTGTGGCGAATAGTACGGCCAGAAACTCGTTATTATCATTAACGATCTTCATACCACGTATCTTGACCCAGATATCCATGATCTCTTTGATCGTTTCCACTTTTTTGGATATTCTTATAAATGTACCCGTGATAGTTGCAGAGGCAACATCGTTCAAGCGCACAATGTACGATTCAGCCAGGACATCGGTACCATTCTGTTCACCAAGCAAAGTTTGGGTCAGTGCGATAACCAGCTCGCGCCGGATAGTATTCATATTGTCCTGGGCTAATTTGAGATAATTACCTTTTTTAATCCTAAGGTCCATTAATCTACCTTGAGTAAGAAGTGCAACCAGATAATCTAATCTGGAATCTATGTGTATGTTTTGTCTAAGCTCATCCCATATATTAATTATTGACCTGGTTGACTGTACTGTGTCATATTTGGCCACAAGACCTGCCGCAAGAAATGCCGCACCTTGGTCACAGAGGGAAACTTGTGTCATATTCTAACACCCAATTGCACTCAAATTAATTAATACGATCAATAATCTATTAGGCTGTTTTACTTTTAATAACTTCTGATACCTATATATCTTCCATATACTTAAAGTTAAACAATAAACTTCATACCCGTATATGTTTATTTCTAATCCTGCAAAAATAATTTAACCTAATATGTAATATGTATACCATAGAAAACTGTTGAAGAATCTCTATTTGTGTAATGATTGGAGGGATTTATGATCAAGAACATTTCAAAGGCACCATCAGTGAAAGATATAAATTCTTTTATTGAAGATTTTTTGATGAGTGAGTTCGAGAAATTACAGGAGATACAAAGTAATTGTAATTCCAATATCCAAAAATTCTCCAAGCTGATGACAAAATTGGACCCTGCAACTATGGATATTATTAGAGATGTGATCGACAATCTAACCTTGGAAAATTATACAATTAATAATGTAAAAAATAACATAGCCATGAAATTATACAAACGAGAGATTAGTCTAAAACAGGATATAAAAGATGTCCAGAAAGAAAAAGCTAAACTTGAAACAGACTATGAACTACTTAAAGAAACATTAAATGCCCTGGAGAATGAACGCGTAACGTTACAAGAACAACTTGCGAAAACACCGGAAAAAAGTAAATTTAACATAAAATTCTTAAAAAAGTTTCAAAAGCTTGAAACCCAGCTTAAAAATGAGCTGTCGGCCGAGTTAGATAAATGGTTAGAGATTAAATCCAAACTGGAAGCCGTTGACATAAATCCGGATAAGAATATCGAAAGTGATTTGGAAAGATCCAAAACAATTATCTCGGAACTGAACCAAGAATTAAAAGAAACCAATAATAATTTGAAGTCTAAACTCACCGGCAATCATGCTTCTCTTAAGAAAAAGAAGAATATGGTAAAAGAGAAACTATCTGAAGAAAAGAAAAAATATGAATCGATCAAAAAGAAACTCAAATCCGGTCTGGATAACCCTGAAGAAATTACCGAGTTGAAAAGCGAGATGGTTTTTATTATAAACAAGATCGATTCATTAGTAAAGGAATACAACAATTTATTAAAATTACTTGAACTCAAAAAGGAAGATCTTTATGTAATTCTTCAAATGCTACCTGGTTTTGGCAGCAGTGATCTCGATAATATAATTGACTACAATGAAGATCAATTGAAACAGAGTATAAAACGTGAAAAGGAGCTCCAGGTTCAATTGGAAACCGCTTTACGAAGTATTGATGAACTTAAAGCCGATATCGAAGTGATGGATAAGACGTTCCAAACAGAGATCAAAAAGGAACATGAACGGTTACATGATAAGTCAGAAGCTGAACGTGAAAGAGAATTCAACAAAAAGGTAAAAAACTTTGAAAACAAGGAAATCTCAAAAATTGATAAGAAATACAAAAAGTTATTGAAAAAGCAAGAAGAGAAATACCAAAAAAACTTTGAATTGGCTGGCAAACGAATATACGAATTAGAGCAAATTAACGCTAATATTCAAAGGTTGAGTGGTAGTGGCAAACATATGATGCCCCATCAGGTAACAAAGGATAAAAACATGCAATCGATCAATAAGGATATTACTTTAAGAAAACCCAAGGTATCCAGTATGGAAAAACCTAAAAATATCGAGAAGAGATCTACTGCCAAGGGTCAATGCGGAGCCTGTGGCAGTTATATATCTGTAGACAGTGATTCGTGCCCAAATTGCGGAGTTAGTTTTTCCAGACAAAATCAGGAGCTTGGCACTTGTGGTCAATGTGGAAATCTAATTCCAGTCACTTTGGGGCGATGCCCAATATGCGGTGTCAAATTCAAATAAAAAGATTTCTGCGTAAAAAATTGATATTGAACACATTTTTTTTATGCAAACATAAAAAATTGGTGAATCATTATGCCAACCCGTAATATAGATGATAACTTCGTGGTGTTAAAAGTTGCGGAGGCACTGCAGGCAGATGTGGGTCATGGCAAGGCGCGAATTAGCAATAAGGTACGTCGTTCATTGAGGCTATCACCGGGTGACATTATCGAGATAAATGGTGGTCGACTAACTGCGGCGGTTGTCTGGCGATCTCGGCCTGAAGACGATGAAAAGGGCCTGATCAGGATCGATGGAATGGTGAGAAAAAATGCCGAGATCTCGTTGGGTGATAAGGTCAAAATAAGAATGGCGCAGGTCAAACCTGCCCAGAAAGTAATTTTAGGACCGATCATATCGGAAAGCCACAAGGTACAATTTGGTAGTGGTATTGAGAGCTTTATCAAACGCGGTCTTCTGAAGCGGCCTGTACATAAGGGAGATACCGTGATCGTTCCAGGAATCGCGTTAATGGGCGGTGCATTGCCATTTGGCGTTGTAAATACAAGTCCGAAAGATATTGTCCAAATAGGTTTGGATACCAAGATCTCGATCCGTGATGTGCCCATGGAAGAGCTTGAAGTAGCAACTCATGTCACTTACGAAGATGTGGGCGGTTTGAAAGATGAGGTAATGCGCATACGAGAAATGATCGAATTGCCATTAAAGCATCCCGAGTTCTTTGATCGTTTGGCAATTAACCCGCCAAAAGGTGTACTGCTCTATGGTCCACCAGGAACGGGTAAGACTTTGATCGCAAAAGCGGTGGCAAATGAATCGGGAGCACATTTTATATCTATCCAAGGTCCGGAGATCATAAATAAATTCTATGGTCAAAGCGAAGAGAACTTACGGAACAAATTCGTTGAAGCGGAAAAAAATACGCCGGCAATAATTTTTATTGATGAACTTGATTCGATCGCACCCAAGCGTGGTGATGTGCATGGTGAGGTTGAACGTCGGGTTGTGGCACAAATGCTAACATTGATGGATGGATTACACAGCCATGGCAAGGTCATTGTAATCGGCGCCACAAATAGAATAGACGATATAGATCCTGCTCTGCGCAGACCTGGTAGGTTCGACCGCGAGATAGAGATCAGTGTATCACACCGCCAGGCTCGAAAAGAAATATTACAGATCCACACACGCGGAATGCCCCTGGAAAAGGACTTCGACCTCGAACATTTCGCAGATATCACAGGTGGTTTCGTTGGTGCTGACTTGGCTGCATTAACGCGTGAAGCCGCAATGAAGGCACTCCATAGATATCTGCCTGAGATAAACCCTGATGAACCAATACCTGCGGAAATTATGAGCAAAATGACGGTGACAAATAATGATTTTAAAGAAGCATTGAAAGATATCGAGCCGTCTGCATTACGGGAAATTCTGATCGAGATCCCGCTGGTAACTTGGGACGATATCGGCGGTCTTGAAACAATTAAACAGCAATTAAAAGAAGCGGTGGAATGGCCCTTGAAATACCCTGAAGCATTCAAAAGAATGGGAATAAAACCACCACGCGGTGTTTTGCTTTTTGGTCCGCCAGGTACTGGTAAGACATTATTAGCCAAGGCTATTGCAAATGAATCACGTGCAAATTTTATCAGCATCAAGGGTCCGGAGATGCTTTCAAGGTGGGTTGGAGAATCGGAAAAAGCGGTACGTGAGATCTTTAAAAAAGCAAAACAAGCCACACCTTCAATTGTTTTCTTTGATGAATTTGATGCGATCGCACCACGACGCGGCCTATCATCGGATTCCCATGTGACCGAGCGCATGGTCAATCAGTTGTTGACCTCCATAGACGGTTTGGAATCCATGGACGGTGTGGTGATAATCGGCGCAACGAACCGGCCAGACATGATCGACCAAGGATTATTACGCACGGGCAGGTTCGATAGACTCATTCAAACTCCCGCACCGGACAAGAACGAAAGATCGGATATCTTCAAACTACATGCCAAAAACATGCCGTTGAAGGATGTATCGCTTGAAGATCTAGCTGAACGCACTGAAGGTTACTCGGGTGCGGATATCGAAGGAGTTTGCCGTGAAGCGGGTATATTGGCATTACGTGAGAACATTAAAGCAAACACGGTTACATTAATACATTTTAATGCCGCATTGGAATTGGTAAGACCTACCCTGGATGAGGCAACAATTAAATATTATGAGGATATCGGTAAAGAAATCCAAGGCGGAATGAATAAAAGACAAAAAGATGATATAGGTTTAGGCTATTACAGATAATAACTCAGATAATACAGGTAAGCGTGAGAATATGAAGATATTCGCAACAGAACTTCAAGGTAAAGTCGTAATGAGTAATGATGGGAAGCTATTAGGAGAAGTTGATAACCTTGTTGTCAATACAACAAATGGCGAGATAAAACATTTATTACTACGTTCGGGCGAAGGGATCGACCCAAAAGATTATAAAACCGACCGTCAAGGTAGGATAGTTTTGCCGTTCAAGAATGTTATTTCAGTAAAAGACGTAATAGTATTGGGTCCAATGGCCAAGTAAAATATCTCTCATCTGAGATCCGATTTTCCATCTCAATTTAACCCTTTCAGGGATGATTTTTCAAGCAATGTAGTTTCAACACTCTTTTTTACCTAATATTTCTTTTCAATATCATCACTTCGCTTGCTTATATAAACCTGTTCTTTTCTTGATATTTCTTCAAACTTGTCGGCAATTGGTTTGGATCTTTCCATGATCTTTTGTGCAAGATCGGTATTCAGATCCTTCTCCAAATTCTCAACATGTTCGAACAGGGAACTTTTCCTAGATAAGATTAAATTTTCTTTAATTGCGATATTTTTAATCTGTTTTAAAGTTGGCGCTTTTAAACTCCTAGCTCTCATATATCATTCTTATGCAGATCATTTCAGGGTACTGCCATGAAAGTACCATGAACTCAACGGTCTGTTGAAATACTTCATTCATAGTTATGTCTGGTTTCACCAAAAGCTTTGAAACAGCGTAAAGACAATCCAATTCTTTGACACGCTCGTTAAGATCATGAGCGCTTTTTTTCAGTGCATCCTCGGCCGTCTTGCGTTCTGTGATGTCTTTTATGATCGCGATCAAAGAAACCGGGTTTCCTGATGGATCTTTAATTACACTTGCCGAGAGTTCAGCAGGGTATTCTCTGCCATCTCCGGTCAATAAGGCATATTCCATATTTTTTACAGAACCAACTTCCAAGGTCTTCATGAGATTTTCCATCGCCAATACTTGGTCCTTTTCTGAAATGATGTAGAACATTCTATTAATAAAGCGAAATATAGAACATCCTATTAATTAATCGAAATATACAACATCCCAGTAATTAATTGAAATATAGAACATTTCATTATTTAATTTATTAGTGATTATGCCGTCGAGTTAACCACTCTTGAAAAAAGGGATCTTCTATAACATATTTCCCACCTTCTTTAATTATTATATCCTTATCCACTAATGCACATATTGCTGTCCTAATAGTGCCAGAACTTGCAATATTATATTTTTGCATGAATTCATTGGAATACGGTGACAAATTACTCTCTGCTAATCCCATGAGAATTTTTCTTTGTTCGTTACTTAAAGCGTTGAGCCATTTACTATAACTACTATTATAATGGGTTATGATCTGTTTCAATGCTATTTCTTTATGTTCATGGTTAATGATATTATTCCCAGTTGCCACCTCGTATATCTCATAACATAATTGTTGTGTATATTGAGGGTGATTGCGTGTAAATTCAAGTATCTCATTGATGATCTTTTTTGCATCTATACCTCTGCTTTTAAAAAGCTTTAAAAGACCTTTAACATGTTCGTCTTTTGGTATCTTATCAAGAGTGAAATGTTTCCCAAATCTATAAAAAGGACTATCTTTGTTTTGAAATATATTTTCAATAATACTTTCTTCACTACCAATAAATACATAACCAACATTATGATGGTGTTGAAATGCTCCCCGCATTTGGTTTGTTAAGTGTTCATCAATTCTATTAACATTTTGAAATTCATCAAATACAACAATATGGTTTTTTGAAGTCTGTATGCTCAGTTTCTGTGGGAATTCAAGTACATCAGTTAAATAGACATCCCTATCATTTTTACCAGCTAATGTTATTTCTATACCTAAACTCCCATCTGGTCGAATTAGAATAGTAGGTTGGATCTTAATAAGTTCACTTATAATTTTTTTTATCCGCTGCAATGGATGATTGCGAAGAAGTTTTTCTAAGAGCATATTACACAGTTCTATCTTATTGTTAACAAATTCTAGGTCAATAAAAGCATACGGGAGCCTAAGTTGGTTAAGTGCTTCTTTTACTAAGCTAGTTTTACCGTATCGTCTTGGACTCATAATAATTAAACTTTGTTGGTTCAGCATTGCGTTTTTAACAGTCTTCAGTTCATTCTTCCTATCAATAAACGTTTCACCAGTCACAGCAGAACCAAACTCAAAGGGATTATTAACCATATTGTCACAATCAAAATAGATAATGCATTTATAAGCAATAAACATATCTCTTCTTTGCGACTCGTATAAGTGCGGGTCGTAATGTTGCGAGGTGTAGTCAAGTATTCTTTATTACAACCTTAATTCCTATTTGTTCAAGGGCGGTAATTACTTCGGCTTTTATCATTTCAAATTCCGGGGGTCTCTCCAGCAATACTAATAGATCTTGATCCCACCGCGCTTTTGTTATTGATATTTCAAGATTTGGCTTTTTCCCGATCACACTCATTTTTCTTTCGTAAAGTTTCTTATCGATCCCTATACCCACTTTAAGAAGGAACCATACATCATAAAGATCTCTACCCTTGGTTCTGACACTTAGTGCCCGTAGTTTTTCTGCCAATATCTCCTCCTTTTTTAGACATAATGAATTTACTACACGAATTTCCGGATATTTGAAAAATAGCCTCACCCATTCAGGGGTTAGGAATACATCATCTCGTTTTGAAACTTCGATATTGACATTCCCCATTGATCTTTCAGTGCCTTGATAAAGAGGCCCTTTGTATCTCAATCGCGCAGTTATTGATGTTTTATCTTCCTTTAATTTATTAAGCTCTGTTTCGATACCATAATCTATCATTCTTTCTGCACTATTTTTAAGTGCCCCCAAAAGATCATCACCACCCATTTTGGTGAAGTATAGGTCTTCAGAGAACCTATCCAGACCCAAAGCATGTTTAAGATAAGTTCCACCCTTAAAGACCAGATCTTCTGACTTTAAATAAAGCTCGGTCAGGAACAGAGCTTGGATATAATCCTGTTCAAGTATGTGTAATGGTAAATTTTCAGAATGAATCTTTCTCAATTGTCTTCTTGTGATCATTTTAATCCTCTGTTTACATATAATTTCCAAACAGAATTCGGATTTATTTCCTTTCCAAGCGGATCGAGCTTGGTATATGAAGTTATTATGCGAGCAATTTTATTATTTTTATTTAAAACACCTTTTTGGTCAAGTAGATAACCCAAACGTGATGCAACTGCCGAGCTTTGAGTTTTTAGACAGTATTCTGTCATTTTCTCAAAATCAAGCCTTTCATTAAATGCATTATAGACCTGTTCTATTCCTCCCGAATATTTTGGAAGCCTTAAACAATCAATAATCGTCTTTTCCACATCTGAAGCAATAACTCGTCCGTATTGCTGATATCCGAAAAACGATCTTCTTGATATTGTCACAAATTGGATCTTCTGTCGCTGAAGTTGTAAATTTCTTTTTCTTTTGGTAGATGCTATAAAAACAGTTCTTGGAACTTGGTCAGTGATCTTATGAAAATGTAATGCACTCCAAAATGCCAGGTATGACGTATTTAGAAAATTAGAAGCGATCTCGTATATATCTAAACTCTCCCAATCTTCATTTAAAATATATTTTCCTTTCTCAAGCCTTCTTGCAAGCCCTTTCTCTTCCATATTATTGAGGATCCTGTATGTGTTCAATCTTGAAATATATAAAAATCTTGTAATATCTTCAATTGTGAACAGGATCATTTCTCTCTTTCTTATCTCTGAAATAACTTGTGATTCTCTATTTGATATTGAGGTTCTATTCATGTAACTGTATAATACGCCTATAATATAAAAAGGTTACACAAATAGTATATATCGTAGAGATGGCAGGATGTTCTATATATCGCTGAGATAGCAGGATGTTCTATATGTCGTTGAGATGTCAGGATGTTCTAAATGTCGCTGAGATGTCAGGATATTCTAAATGTCGCTGAGATGTCAGGATGCATAAATGATTTAACGTAAATAAATCAAACATCTTAATAATTAATCGAAATATACAACATCCCAATAATTAATCACAAAATAGAACATCCTAATAATGAATCAGAAAATAGAACATTCTAACAATTAATCGCGATATAGAACTTATAATCGATAAAAAATCGAAATATAGAACATCCCATTAATTAATCGAAATATCCAACATCCTAATAATGAATTGTAAGAGACAAAAGATATAATGTTACATTATATTACATTACATTGGTGACCATCAAATGAGAGTGCTTGCAATTGTAGATATTCATAAATCCGAAAATGCGCTGGATACCACAATACATTATTTAAACACACACAAACCCGACCTGTTATTGATCGCTGGTGATATCACAACCTTCGGCCCTTTGGAGTTTGCCGAGACCTTCTTGGACAACCTGCCGGACATCAAAACACTGGCACTGCCAGGTAACTGCGACCCCCGTGAGATCCTTGGTGTTTTGGATAACAGTAAAGCCCAAAACCTTCACGGACGTAAAGAGGTTATCCAGGGCATAACGTTCGTCGGTCTTGGCGGGTCGAACCAAACACCGTTCAACACACCGTTCGAGCTTACCGAGGATGAGATATTCCAGACACTGGACAATATCATGGAACCCGGTGCGGTTCTGGTTCTGCATTTTCCGGTCATGGGCCATCTTGACGAGGTACCGGGTGGAATTCATACTGGCAGCACGGGCGCCCACAAGATCGTTGAGAAATACAAACCAGGTCTGGTGATCTCGGGGCATATTCACGAGACCACGGGCACCAAAACTGACGAGAAGGGTATCATATACCTGAACCCCGGACCCATAGGCGAGGGTTATGGGGCGCTGGTGGATATTGAGAAGATCGAGGATGTGTCAGCGCAAGAGCAGGTTAGATACAATTTCAAAATTCAGTTATTATCACCCAAGGATAAAATGAAATAAATTTTAAATTTATTTACAGCCCGTATTTTGCAGCTATATTGCAGTGGAAGCACTCGCCAGCGCTGGTGAGCTTGTGTGCGCAGTTGGGGCAGCGGTTCATGCTCGTGCTCACGGGCGGCGGCATTGAAATCGGCATTGTTGCGGCAGTCGCCATATCTCCTCCATATTTAGCACGCTCGGCCATTGACTGCGGCGCCTCCTCGAACGTGACCCCTTCTTCTTCTGCACCAGTACGCTTGCGAAGGAACAGAATTAGAATTATGATAATTACAATTACTATCACGATACCGATCCCAACCAGAAGCATCATGTCAAATCCGCCGTCGCCGTCATCATCATCGTCTTCTTTCTGGGATAACGATAGATCGCCCAAGGCCACAGTATCGCCTGCACCTGCATTCACCGAAACCTCGATGCTATTGTAACCAGTTACCTTGATCACAACCGCATATTCACCGGCTTCCACATCCGCAAATGTAAACGCGCCCTCTACATTTGTTATCGTCTCATCCACGATGGTTCGGTTCTCATCCAACAACTCTACTTTGGCATTGACAATAAGTTCGCCCGTGGTCTTATCTTTCAAGACACCGGATACCTCGGCAGTTGGCGGCGAAACGAACTTGGTGGTGAAACTCCATTCTACATGACGACGGAGGATTATCTGGTTATTTCCATCCTTTAATGTATCGGCGATCTCTACTGTATACTCGGTGCTCCCCTGCAACGGCTCGCTCGGCGTGAATACCACCCTATTTGTGAGCGGGTCGGCTATGGTCACCGTACCATCGATGACCTGTTCCAGAAGCTTTAGACCGAAATTTGCCGTCAGAGATGTCAAGTTCAATTTAACTTTATTATGAAACACAACAAAGATCCCCGGGGCTTCGTTATCGACATTTGTGCTGTTATCCTCCGGACTGGTATCTATGATCGGTTCGATCTCAGTATCAAAGGTTGCAATATAGCTATCCCAGAACAAAGGTTCGCCTGTGCTTGACTTGACACCTTTGCTGATTGTGATCTTGCATGTTTCCTCTTTATGGAACTTATTGATAGGTGTGAATTCGAAAGCTTTCGAGGTACCACCGCTACCCACAGATTCCAGTAGACCGGGGACTAAGGTCACACCCTGCATCAGAGATATATTGTTCTCAAAAGACATATTATCCACGGGAGAATCAAACTCGATCTTGATAATTGTGTCAATATTCACATCCACCGCATTCTCTGCATTTATCCAAGCATCCCTGGACTTAATTGTTACACTCACTGGTAGATGCTTTTTCACTAATGTGATATTTACTGTTATTGTTTCTGATGCATTTACGTTCACGCCCGGTTGGGTTTTGATCTCATAGGCGGATAGGTTATCGATCAGAGCTTCAACGGTGACCGTATAGTTTTCACCTGCAAGAACATCTCCGAGCTCGTACAGGCCGGTCTCATCGGTCAGGGCCCAGAATGTCTCGCCGTCAACCTCTACACTGACATTTGCATTTGGAACTGCCGATCCTTCCGTATCCAGAATATGGCCATTGATAATGCCGGTTTTGGGTTTTAGTATCAGTGTTGTGTCGAGGACCGTGTCGGCGTACATGTCGAGGTCGTCCGTGAGTGGTTCATAATCATCTAAGGCAACCTTGACTGTGTGTGGTGTAGTATAGTTCGATCCCGTGCTGTTCTGGATATATTCGGTGCACTCGATATTTTCGATCATACCCGTCTGGTCGGTTTTACCGCTGAAAGTCAGGTTATCGTGGTAATTGAATACCTGAACCGAGGCATTTGCCAGCGGTGCGGATCCGTTTGATACATTCACGGTCAAGTACCAGGCCACATGGAGTTCCGAAGTATCCAAAACGATCGGGGCGCCGTAATCCAGTGGTGTGGAAACTAAAGTCAAAGTTGAACCATGCTCTAGATCTACATCTCTATCACCAGAATAATCAAAAGTACAGTCCTGAAGCTTTACATCTGAGTTGTTTAATTTGATCCCGATCTTATCGGAGTCAATGATATCACAATCTATAACACTTGGAGATGCATCAATGACATGTAAACCGATATAATTATCATCAAAAGAACAATTGGTAAATGTAATCTTATCAGAGCGCACTACAAAACCATTCTCGGAAAATTCGCCCGCGTTTATTATCGTGCAATCTTTGAAATACCCCTCGCTGTCAACCGCAAACTCGAATTCGTACTTATTGCTCTGGAAGATGTTGTTTTTTATTACTGAATTATTCGTCACTTCAAGCCGGCCACCGCTGTGGACGAATATCTTGAACACAAAATGAGTTAAAGCGCTTCTGTTAATGATCAATATGGAATTATCCAGCTTGAGCACACCATTGGATTCTATAGTTAGATTGCCGTTCAGATATACAGTCTCGTCCTTATAGCTGGCCGGACCATTTATCGTCAGATTATCGTCGATATATATTGTTCTACTATTACTTGTGGTGCCGCTGCCCGCACTTGAAGATGTATTACCAAGAGCGTCTGTACCTACAACTGAAGCAACTGGAATAACACTCAACAAGCTGAAAAGAATTAGCAATGATATTAAAAAACAGATATGTTTATGTTTTCCCATAGTTAACCTCCTCTTGATCATTTTTGAGGAATTTACAATACTCAACTTCTACTAATGCAATGCTTTAAACGTATATAAATTATACTGAAATTTGTTTTCCCAGCCAGGCGGCGAACTAAGCTATGATATCTAAATTAATAACCATTGTTCACAAACCAATTTTCTGAATTAATTAACTCAATTTTATTGTACAAATGATAATAGATTTAAACATTTGATATTTACAATGATCAATGCTAAGGACATTGGAAATTGCAAATTTGAACAATTTTCTAGAGAAAAATTATTCTACATTGGAAAACTCTTCGACTTTTCCAAAGTTAGAAATTGTAAAAGTTAAAATTAAACTCAAAACTCCAAATATAAAAATTAGGGGTCAGGTTTGGGTCAGGAAAGTGATTGATTAAAAAGGGTAAAAGGGCCTTTGCAGAGTTATTGTAATTACCCTGACCCCTCTCGAAAATATATTGGCAATCAGTATTAACCATTCAAGTCCATATCCTGACCCCAGACCCCTAAGAAAACAATAATTGATCGATTTATTATGATCCGTATCGCCGTTTGCGCTGTTGATACGAATAAATGGCCTTTAAAAAGTCCAGCTTTGAAAATCCGGGCCAGTACACATCTGCAAAATATAATTCAGAATACGCCAGCTGCCAGAGCAAGAAATTTGATATACGTTCCTCACCCGAGGTACGCAATACCAGATCGGGGTCGGGGAAGTCATGGGTATACAAGTATGACGATACAAGCTCTTCGTTTATCTTGTCCAATTCGACCCTGCCCTCTTTGGCATCCTTTGCAATGTTTTGTATTGCCTGTGTGATCTCCTGACGGCCGCCGTATGCGATGGCGAGGTTGAAAAAATACCTATCGTAATCTTTCGTTTTATCTTTGGCATAATCGATCGCCTTCTGGATACGCTTTGGGAGAAGGTCCACCTGCCCCAAAACCGAAACCCGGATCTTGTTTTTATGCACGCGCTTATCATCGCCGAGGCTATAGAAGTTCTTCTCGAACAGGTCCAATAGATCCATAACCTCCTCAGTGTCCCTGTTCAAGTTTTCCATGGAAAATGCATATACAGTTAGGATCTTGATGTCCAGCTCCAGGCACCAGGCTAAAAGCTCCTCCAGTTTATCACGACCCTTCTCATGCCCGTCCACAGATGTTAGCCCCAGCCCTTCTGCAAAACGGCGGTTCCCGTCCATGATGATCGCGATGTGGTTGGGTCTTGGCTGGCTACTGACCAGCTTCAGATATCTCTTCTCGCGTGCACGAGTTATGGTGGATAGTATTACCGAACCGACTTCTGAGACGCTGCCACCTCCTGTGGTAATAGCATATAGTTACATTCTTTATTATTTAAATATTTTCTATTGCTCATTAAGGAATTATGTAAATCACAAGCTCCAAAACATACACAAAAATGAGATGAAAAATTAATTAAGTTTCATTTCTGCTGTGACTTAGAATTCCTTTGGAAAATAGCTTATTAATATCAGAATTCTAACCCTCCCAATAATCAAACAATACCCAAATATCAAAGAATTTACATAATCTTTATATCTTTATTCATTATTTTCCATTCAACAATCCCATGCGGCTATAGTCTAGTCTGGTAGGACAGTGGCTTCCCAAGCCTCTAACTCGGGTTCAAATCCCGGTAGCCGCACTCATTATTAATTTATTGATGTTCATTGATAACTGGGGATTTGAACCCTAGAAAAAAATAAGAAGGATTTATAATTGAATCTTATATTTTTCTTGAGCTAAAAATTCCGATGATATGATATTGAATAGGACTGGAATTTTTACCTCTCGGGTTCAAATCATTAAGTTGAGTTAAGATATAATCTGAAAACGTATTGTCTTCGCATATTATTACAAATGTTCGATCGCTTAAACAAAATAATTTTCAGTGAACGAGATGCCAAAAAGTTTCCGTTCAAATCCCGGTAGCCGCATTCAAACAAGTCCAGAAGTCAGGAGTCTATAGAGTCGAGAGTCACTATTCCCAGTTTCAGAAACATACGATCATTCCCCCTTTCCCGATTATATTCTGACCCCTGAATTGTAACCCCTAATCCCTAAGTTGTGATCCCTGACCCCTAATTGATTTGTTACATCATTCGACTACATTGCAAGCATACGTCCGGCGCGCACTCTTTATGATATAACATTTTACAAAATCGACAACGCTTGAAGTTATCGTATTCCTCGACAGACCCTCCACAATTACGACAGTGCTCAGCCATTGTTTAACTCTCCATTTCTAATATTACAAATGTTATTACTTCATATTTATTGTTTTCCTAAGAATATTGTTATTTCAAATTATAAGTTGATGATGAATATGGGAATGTGATGATTTTTTATTGAATATGGGAACGAGAAGCCGGTTTTGCACTTCCGATTCCCTTATTAACAATATTACTTCCATTCCCTTCCAAGCATCAAGTAGTCCATTCCCTACCAAACATTAAACAATCTATTCCCTACCAAACATCAAGTAATCTATTCCCTTGTAAGCATTAATTGACCAAATCAAATAAGCAGTAGTTTATCCATTTTACACCCCTCTCCAAGTGCTTTCAAACGATAAATAATCGAAACGGTCTCCCCTCACCAAACGATTTTAATTATTGAATAATCGTAGTGGTCGGCCGAAGGCCATAACTCACACACACATACTAGTTGACAGTTATCAGTTGACAGTTTCCAGTGTAATGATCTTACACTAGCAAGTAGTACTAGTAACTAGAAACTATATGCAACTCCCCAAACACCCTAAACTCCCTAAACTCACACACTCACACACTCCATAACTCACACACTCACACACTCACACACCCACACACTCACACACCCACACACCCACACACCCACACACTCCCACCCACCGACCCATTAGTCATCTTTATATATCCAAAAAAAACATATCGTTGTTGTGTCGTTGTCATGTCCATGAAAAGAATCTCGATCTCACAATTCAAAGATGGCGAACTGACCGCCTTTGATGACATCGTGGCAGAGGAGAACGTACTGCATCTGGAGATCAACAAGGATGTTAGCTTTGATGTGATCATATCGCCAAGTGATATCAAAGAGTTCGTGTATGGCAATTTATTGAGTGAAGGATTTATCAAAGTAAAAGGGGATGTTCAAAATTACAAAGAGAAGATCAAAAAAAGTTTGATCCGAGTAAATGTAAAGCTGAAAGATTTTCCAATGCGAAAAACATTTCTTAAAAAGAATTACAATATTGTCTGGACAGAGTGCGGCAGCACGGGTGAGCTCACAAGATTGGGTGACCGATTCCAGCGGTTCGGTGATGATTTTAAGATCAATGCTGATGAGATATTGAATATCTTCGATGAGATCAAAGATAAGATCGACCTTTTCAAACAGACAGGTGCATTCCATTACGCGTTCATGCTGGATAAAAATGCAAAATTGGTTTCATATGCATACGATATCGGGCGGCATAATGCGGTCGATAAAGCTCTGGGACATATTTTACTTACACAGGACCCCGAGCATGATGCGATCCACGATAAAATATTATATATTACTGGTAGGATATCCTCGGATATCTTATTGAAATGTCTGCGGGCAAGAGTGCCTGTGATCATTTCCAGGAGTGCGCCACTGGACTCCGCGGTTAATCTTGCGCGTGAACATAATCTGTGCTTGATCGGTTTTTTACGCGGGAAAAGATTCAATGTTTACAGCAACCCCGACGCGGTTATTGTTAAAAAATAATTATTCTACATTTCATAAGGCTATGTTATGGTAACAAAAAAATTAGATCAAAGTAGTATCTGGGGGAAGATATTATGGGTCAACCTGACCAACAGCAAATGTATTGCTCGGGATATGCCAAAGCAATTATTCAAGCATTTTTTAGGTGGCCGTGGTCTTGGCGATAAATTATTGTTCGACGAAATTGACCCGAACGTCGACCCGTTAAGTAAAGACAATAAACTGATCTTCGCAGCCGGCCCACTCACAGGCACACGTGCACCCACCGGTTGCAGGTACGAGGTGATTACGAAATCACCTCTAACGGGCACCATCACCAGTGCGAATTCGGGCGGGTTTTTCGGAACTGTATTAAAAAGGTCTGGGCTTGACGCGATCGTTATCCAAGGCCGTGCAGAACGGCTCGCATACCTCAATATTGATAATGATGAATACTCCATACTGGACGCACGAGAGCTTGCAGGATATAATACCCACGAAACTACCGACTGGATCATTGATAGCACCGGGAACAAAAAAACCTCGGTTGCATGTATTGGCCCGGCCGGTGAGAACCTGGTCAAGTTTGCATGTATTATCAACGATAAACATCGCGCGGCCGGTCGAGGCGGGACCGGTGCGGTGCTGGGTTCGAAAAACTTGAAAGCTGTTGCACTAACAGGTTCTAAAAAGATCGATGTAGTACAACCGGATAATTTCAAGAATCAAGTTAAAAAAATAACTGGGAAGATAAAAAATAATAAATATACACACATGAACTTACCAAAGTATGGCACCGCCAACATTCTCGCGATCGTTAACGATCACAATCTATTCGGGGCCAGAAACTTTCAACAGAATAATTTTGAGTTTGCCGATGATATCAATGCCGAGCAGTTGAGAAATACTTTACTTGTAAAGACCACTAGTTGCCACGGCTGTCCCATTGGATGTAAAAGGGTTACCCGGGTCGATGACGAGCAAGGTGAGGGGCCCGAGTTCGAGACCATCTGGGCATTCGGCGCCCAATGTGGAGTGAACGACCTGAAAGCCATCACAATAGCGAACTACATCTGCAACAAGCTCGGTTTGGACACGATATCCACGGGGAGTACCATAGGCTGTGCAATGGAATTATCAGAAAAGAAAATACTCGACCGGAATATCTCGTTTGGTGATAGTACAATTATCCGGACACTTACCAAACAGATCGCGTACCGGGAGGATATCGGTGATAAATTAGCCGAGGGATCGTTCTCATTCGCCTCTGCCCTGGGCCACCCCGAACTGTCAATGTCGGTTAAGAAACTGGAACTTCCAGCTTATGACCCGCGTGGTGGACCCGCCCAGGGACTGGGGTATGCTACTTCAAATCGCGGCGGGTGTCATGTACGAGCACAAATGATCAGGTCTGATATGGCCATGGGACCGAAGAAACTCGATCGGGAATTGGTAAAAGAAATGGTTAACTTGGTGATAGAAAAACAAGATCTTACCGCAGTTATGGATTCTATCGGTGTCTGTTTGTTCAGCTCGCTCGTGTGTGACATTGACGATTATTTAGGGCTGTTGAACTCCGCTACCGGTTTGAATTTTAAAAGCTCGATCGATCTTTTAAAGGCGGGTGAGCGGATCTGGAACCTTGAACGGGTGTTTAATCAAAAAGTCGGGTTTTCGCATAAGGATGATATTTTACCGAATAGATTCAAGAGTGAACCAGTTTTAGACATATTTGGCCGTAAGCGTACCTGGCCGGAAAAGGAAATGATATCCGAGTATTATAAAAAGCGCGGCTGGAGCAAAAATGGGATGCCAACTAAAAAGCAATTATCTGAGCTGGGCATATAATTAACATTACGTTTTGAAAAACTTTTTCCACTATTATCTTTCGCCTCTTGAAATAGGAACATTTATATCTTAAAGATTCTTAATTCGAGCGAGAGGATTTCGTGCTGCTGCTAGTTGTAATCACATTATTATCCTTCATAATTACCTTCATGGCGATGCCGTGGCTGATCAGACAGCTCAGGTTCAGGGGTGTACTGGTCAGAGATTATTACAAACGAAAAAAGACATACGTTCCCCGTGAAGGCGGGGTAATGCTATTATTTGCCTGCGCATTGATGATCACCCTTTTTCCGTTGATCATCTATTTTACCCGGCGGATCATCAATTTTTTCAATTTTACAATGATCAATGCACCGTATCTGATAGAATTCAATAATGATGTGGTTCTTGTGATCATAATGTTCGGCATATTTGGCCTTATGGATGATTATGTTAATGTGAGTAGGCCCCTTAAAGTTATATTGCCCATCTTATTTGTCACACCAATAATATTTGCGTTGGATCCGGGGATCATCTGGCTGCCGATCACCGGTGATTTGGATATGAACTTTGTCCTGGTCCGCGGGATCACATTCAGGGGTTTTTACAGGTTCCTTATAATTCCTATCTACGTTATCGTAGTTTCTAACCTGACAAATATGCATTCCGGGTTCAATGGGTTACAATCAGGGTTGTCTTCGATAATATTAGTTACTCTGCTGCTCAAAAGCATATATGATGGTAATACCCAACAAATAATCGCGATCGGCGCATTGACCGGTGCGATCATTGCATTATGGTTCTTTAATATCTATCCCGCACAAATATTCGAGGGCAATACCGGTTCATTGATGATCGGCGCCGGCATCGGTCTTTTGATCGTGATCCAGGGCTATGTATTTGCAGGCTTTATTATGCTTATCCCGCATACTGTAAACTTTTTAATGTACGTGTACTGGCGCATCCGGCGAAAATTAGACCCGACCGATCCGCGGTATAAGACAGTCAAGTTCGGCAGCTTGCGCAAAGACGGATCATTGCGCGTGCCAAACCAACTAACCTTAAAATGGTATCTGCCATATAAATATCGAATGTCGGAAAAACAGGCGGTTTGGGCAATGTACATAGTAACTATTACGTTTTGTGCTATTGGATTTTTTATACCTGGTTGATTAATTTATGATTCAACTAGGAGTTAGGAGTCTGGTGTTGGGAGTCGGGGCTGGGTCAGTTATTTGAAATTGAGTGAGTGTGTGAATTATGGAGTGATGGTGTTATGGATGTTAGTGGTATTATAGGGGTTAAGGGGGTAAAAGGAGTGTCAGAGTAATCCTGTGTGGAATTTGGTATTTGTAGCTTAATTTTTAAATTTCCAATTTAAAATTTACAATACCCCAATCAGTATTAAATCAAATATGATGTCTAACCTTCACCGCCGCCCCACGCTCGGCATGTGTCATCTCACTCCCGGTCATGACCGCCTGGCCAACGGCTCGGACCTCATCATTGTAACACGCAACAACTTCATCACCGATACGTATAGCCTCCGAGGCTTTGACCACACCCACTGCCATGATGCTGCCGGATGGCACGAAATCGTCAATTACCATCGAATAACCGAACTCGGGCATCGCAACAAGCTCACGTGCGCCCGCCATGGTCAATGATATTAAACCACGCTCACCGGTTAACATACCTATCTGCTGGTTGTTCTTGAACAATTTCAGGTTTGGGTACCGTCCTCTTATCCTGCAACCTTCAATCAATTGTTCTCCCGGTGGACCAAATTGGAACCGTGCAATGCTTCTTAGAATAGTAAATTGTCTGCTGTTCTTGTTGGCTGATGGCTTTGATATTAAATTGTCGATGTCGGAAGATCGTTCGAATATTGAGGCCAATGTCTCTGTCAATTTTTCTAAAGAGCTCTTGGCCGTCGGCGGCCCTGGACTGGTTAGGTACAAATGACCCTGATCAATTTTTGGTAAATTATTCGAAGCGGTTCTGATACATTCTTCCACCACTTGACCTAACTGTTCACTTAGGTGGATCAAGATATGCTTATAATGGTTCTTGGAAATATAGTCCGATATAGCCGATCTTATCATGTTCAACTCGTCTTCGTACCAGTGTCCTATTGTCGGTATATCGTATTGTTGTGCGGGATACACCAATTCAAGCTCTCGCGGCACCAGGCCAAGTGGTGAGGTAACTATTACCTCATGTATGCTTGATCCAGCCCTTTTATCTTTTAGCCCGTTTTGCACAGCATATCGGAAAGATCTGTGCGATCTTGAAGTTGAATACGGTTTTTTCGCCGAGCATGGCAGTAATATAAGGATCGATGCATCCGATGGTTTTTCATACCTGGTCCGGACACGATCACGAAACCGGACCACTTCAACGCGGTTTAACGCCTCGTGTGAGCACGAGATGAACGGCATGTTCCGGTACACCGGGAAGAATGGTTCGAGTGCTTGGTAATGTTCCAGGTCTAAAATTCTAATTATTTCGGTCAACCGCGGCTCGCTTACTAAGCGCTGTTCCACCAACTCGCGAAGTGTGCCTCGAGCCAGCATTGTCTTTACCAGAGCCAATTCGGTAAATAAAGCATATTCATTATGTTTCAAGATGTTTTCGAAAGCCTGTTTTTTATCTGGTTTTTTTTCTTTATCTTTATCTTTACCGACCAAATTCATGGCATCCATGCATCCGGGGCACGTGCAGAGCCCATGCTTGACTGCTGAATTGGGTATGGGGCCGGTTGGCATCATCAGGTTTCCAGCACGTGCTTGGAGTATGCATTGTGTGGTATCTATAATGTCAATGCCAAGATATACAAGAATAGCTAAATTATTCACTGTTGCAACGCCCGGTAAATATAATAACTTGCCCGGTTGGCTTCGGTGTTCGAGAGATATAATCCTTCTGGCAAGTACACGCGGTTTATTAAATAACTGCAGTGCATTTTGAAAAAAGATTATCCCTGGACCTGGTCGGAGGGCCTCGTCATCGGAGGCGATTGATTGGATATCTATAAAATTATCTTGGACCTGGTTTTTTATGCGTGGGTAAACAGCATTAGGTGGGATCCCAAGCCCGGCAAAACTTTCTGGGTACTGGATCATATCAGGTACCAATAATGATAATGGTTGTGGTGTAGATTCATTCACTTCAACATCACTTGACTTGGATATTTCAAAGTTCGTGTCCGAGTCCAATAAAGGGTTTATCCGGTGAGCTATTTGAAGTTTGATCTTTCCAGAGCCATTAACGTGGCGATCGGAAATATGGCAGATTACTAACTCTGCCAGGTCAATGAGGGGTATGTCCGGAACATTCATACCTGCGATCATTGGAATGTCTAAATGATCTTCTCCAAATCTCCAGGTTCCCGCTCTACCAAGCCCGTCGCGGTGAGTTATATCGAATGAATTTTTCAATTACTTACCTACCTGCCTTGAATTAATATTTTAATAATATTGAATAATCTGATATTAAATAGCCTTTTTGGTGATAAACAATTTATTTTTACTTCTACAGTTTGGGTATTGATAAGTATTTGAATCTAAATTGTATTACTCAACTCACCAAACATTAAATAATTAATTAACAATGACCTGCAACTCAGAACTCAGCATTGATTATATTTGGAATAACCTCACCCGTGATGATCCATGAATGAAATTCTAGAAATCGCTAATAAGATAAGATCAGAGAACATCAACATCTGTACGCGCTGTTTAGGTCGGCTGTTCGGTAAACTCGGTTATGGTCTTGATAACACCGCGCGTGGTAAAACACTGTGTTTGATGCTTTCTCTTCAAGAAGGTCTGACTTTCAGCCAAGACCAAGATGATAGATCAACTGCAATTAACGGTATTGACACACAACAGCTAAACAACCTCCAAGATGTGTTAAACTCTTTTGCTCTTGACGGTCCGATGATGGCCGCGGCTGTAAAAATATTGGGTTTGGATTACCGAATTGATAGCAAATCCAGCGTACGGGCCAAAGGTTCGGAGCAATTAGAAGAACAGATCAGGGCATTGATAAAACCAGAGCTCATTAAACATATCTCCTTAGATACTGTTGATGTAGCTTTAGATCTAGATGAAGATACGGATCACGCCCGATCACAGAGTACAGAAGAGTGCTCAGTCTGCAGCGGCCTGTTCGATGAATTGCCAAATTTTGTTGATCTGGTCTGTGAGGCTGTTAAAGATTACGAGTTTTCCGATCTTCTGATCGGGTGTAAGCTCGATCTGGACAAAACAGTATATGAAGATGAGCTGTGGTCATCATTAGGCGTGAGCCATCCGGAACCGTTGAAATCCGAGTTCAACCGCGAACTTGGCAAACTTGTGGGCAGTCGTCTTGGTAAGGATGTCAATTTCGATACTCCTGACATGACCATTGTCATAGATACACGCTATGATACAGTTAAACTTCAGGTCGCATCATTGTTCATCTACGGCAGGTACCGTAAATTTGTCCGTGATATACCCCAGACCAGATGGCCGTGTAAACAATGTTGGGGTAAGGGCTGTAAGAAATGTGATGGGACCGGTAAAATGTATCAGACGAGTGTGGAAGAGCAAATCGCTCAAAAAGTAATGGAGGCAAGTGGTGGAAAAGAGCATTTCTTTCACGGTATGGGTCGCGAAGATATCGGGGTTCTTATGTTGGGTAATGGTCGGCCGTTCATATTAGAAATATCCGTGCCTGTTATAAGAAACCTCGATCTGGCCAAGCTGCAATCAGAGATCAATACTCATGCCAGCGAAAAAGTTGAAGTCTTAGATCTGGAATTTTCCAACCACCGCGCCGTACCCGTACTAAAGGCAGATAAACCGAGTAAGACATACCTCGTAAATGTCAAATTCGAAAAAAAGGTAGATATAGGAAAGCTTAAAGAAGTTATAAGTTCTTTAAGTGGTAAAATAATAAACCAAAAAACACCAACCCGAGTTGCACACCGTCGGGCCGATCTGGTTCGGAAACGAGCTGTTGTGGATATAGAGCTTATCTCTAGCTCTTCTAATGGCAAAAGTGCCGAAATTGAGATCACAAGCGAAAGTGGTATGTATATAAAAGAACTGATCAACGGCGATAACGGCCGAACAATACCAAGTCTAACGAGCGAGTTAGATATGGTCTGTACCGTACAAGAACTCGATGTGCTTCGGATCAATGATAAAAAATAGAATAATAATTTAATGAAAAAATTACTAATTCATAAAAAACATAAAATATTAGATGGACGATTGGTCAAGCTATATTCAACTACATTAATCACCCGAGATACATTTTGGATCACAAGGAGGGGATTTATTTGGTAAAACGCTCGAAAGGTTTCAGGAGTAAGACACGCAAAAAGTTGAGCAAACGAGTGCGTGAGCGTGGGCTAACCCCTATTACTCGAATACTCCAGGAGTTTGCCGAGGGTGAAAAGGCCAATATAGTGATCGACTCAAGTCTACTCAAAGGCCAACCTCACCCACGGTTCCATGGTCTAACTGGAACCGTACTTGGTATGCAGGGACAGGCATATTTGATAAGTGTAAAGGTAGGCAAAAAAGTCAAGGAATTGATCATTCGACCCGAACATTTGCGAAAGATCAGGGTCACATAATATTATATTTAAGGGGAGATATTAAATGGCAGAAGAAGAAAAAATAGCATCTTTATCAGAAGTAAAAAATCTACTAACTAAAACGGAAAAAGAAGGTGAAATGACCTATGAGAAACGCTTAGCGTTCGAGCATGCGAAACAATTTGCCAATCTTAATATTACCCAGACAAAAAAGATTATTTCAGAATTATTGAAGATGGAGCGTGTATCCGAAATATTAGCGTTTAAGATCGCGGAGTTACTGCCCCAATATCCTGATGATGTACGACCAATTTTCGCCAAAGAACGGTTCACGTTAGAAGAGAATGAAATTAAGAACATTATTGTAATTGTAAAAAAATATTTATGAACGACCGGGTGTGGGAACTTTGGAAGATTATGCATATGTGTTAGATTATTTACCTCAAGGCTTACCTGACGAGCATAGGTTCAAAAGAGAACCAATTGCGTTTGGTCTGGGTGAGGATGAGTTCAAAATACTCGAATTGATGCCCAAAGATGATGGGTCTCTGGATATTGGCGACAGAGTATATATTGGAAAAGACATGGATAAACGCGATAAGATATTGCATGTAAAACGCAGGATCAGATTCGAAGATATTACAAATACCGCTCAAAATGAACTATCATATGTGATCTTGAAAATTGTAAATACCAACCAGGACCGTTATGTAAAGTTTTTTAATGAGGCCCAGGCAATTAGCACACGGTACCATATGTTGGAGCTGCTGCCCGGACTGGGTAAAAAGACCATGTGGGCGATCATCTCCGAGCGTAAGAAGGCGCCCTTTGAGAGTTTTGAGGACATCTCGAAGCGTGTAAGTTCACTACACCAACCAGAAAAATTAATTTGTAAAAGGATCGTACGCGAACTATCGGATGGAACTCAGAAGTATCATCTTTTTGTAACAAAATAAAAAAATGTTTCGCAAAACGACTAATAAAACGCATTTTTTTAAAGTAAAATCTTAAAAGTTAAATCTTAAAAGTGAAAAGTGATCAGAACTTTTACATTTTACCTTTTGGCTGGGTAAGAATTCTTTACTCAATGTTATTTATTATAAGAATTCTTAGCTCAAGAATAATTTGTGCCAACAAATTGTTCGAGTTTTACTTTTCCTTTGGTTACCCCAAATTATAATTATTTAGAAATTATTTCACAGTACGCTGAGGTGTTCTTGGATGGACTTTACACTTTCTGAAGATGAAGCTGCCTTTAGAGCTAAAGTACGCGAGTTTGCCGAGACGGAAATCCGGCCGATCGTACCGAAGCTGGAAAAAACCGAAGAATTCCATTGGGAGACCGTGAAAAAGATGGCCGAGCTGGGGCTATTCGGTCTAATATTTTCCAAAAAATATGGCGGTTTGGAGCTTGGTTATATTTATTATGCGATCGCGGTTGAAGAGATCTCAAGGGTCTGCGGTTCACATGGGATCACAGTGGCATCACATAATTCATTATGCTCGAATCATATTAATATCGCAGGTACTGAAGAACAAAAACTCAAGTATTTAACCCCACTGGCAAAGGGTGACAAGCTGGGTGCATGGGCACTCACCGAACCTAATGCGGGTAGTGATGCCGGGGCCACCCAGACAACTGCCGTGTTGGACAGTGATGAGTGGGTGATCAATGGCACCAAACAGTTCATTACCCAGGGCAGTGTGGCTGAAATTTATGTTGTGATCGCCTCAACTGATAAACAGAAAAAACAGAAAGGTATCTCGGCATTCATTGTCGAGAAGGGCACGCCGGGCTTTCGACCAGGACAGTTAGAGCATAAATTGGGGCTTAAAATAAGTGACACCTCCGAATTGATATTCGAAGACTGCAGAGTGCCAGAGGAGAACATGCTGGGTGAAAAAGATAATGCGTTTTATGATGTGATGAAGATCTTGGACGGCGGTCGAATTAGCATTGGTGCAATGGCGCTTGGACTTGGACAGGGCGCGCTTGATGAGGCAATAAAATATGTTAAGGTCCGCAGGCAGTTCGGTAAACCCATAGGCAAGTTCCAGGCGATCCAATGGCACCTGGCGAATATGGCCACGGAGATCGAGGCGGCACGACTGCTCATTTATCGTGCGGCCTATCTAGCCAATAAAAAGAGTGTTAAATACACCAAAGAGTCGGCAATGGCGAAACTTTACGCATCAGAAGTGGGAATGCGGGCAACTCGATTGGCCGTGCAGATACTTGGCGGCCTGGGATATACCAAACGTGCAGTAGTTGAGCGACATATGCGAGATGTCAAACTCTGCGAGATCGGTGAAGGGACCTCGGAGATACAACGGCTCGTGATCGCGCGGCTGTTGGGGATCTAAAGATCAATATCTAACTTATCGGAAGTATGGTGAATGCCATGGTAAAAACCGAGAGCGATAAATTCAAAACTGACCGGGAAAGCTTGAACCAGCTTGTGATGAAATACAGTGGTAAGAACATTAAACGCTTCTACGGTTTAGATTCGGCGGTATTTGGAAAAGGTACGCTTGAGTGCAAGACCAAAGAGCTGATCGGCCTGGTGGCATCACTTACACTGAGATGTGATGATTGTGTCAAATACCATCTCGATCGCTGTCGTGAAGAGGGCGTGAACGATGCCGAGTTGGAGGAGGCGCTGGCGATCGGGCTTGTGATCGGTGGGTCGATCACGATACCATCACTCAGAAAAGCTGTAAAATACTGGGATGACTTTAAACAATAATTAACACTACTTTGTTAATTGAAAAGTTTAATGAATTATGGATGGTTGTCTGGTCAGCTAGTCGGCCAGTCAACTAGTCGGCTGGTCAGTTAGTCACCTGGTCGACCGGTAGACTGATAGACCGGCAGACCAGTAGACCGGTGGACCATCTCTCATTACCACTCATTCCATTACTTTAACACCCCTTATTTAATAAACACATAATTCCACATCCTACAACACTTTTAAAGCTAAATATATGCTATTCCATATAGGTTGATGAATTTAACGATTACGGTGTAACATATGCTAGATAAAACCCAGAAATTCAATTTAATAATAAATAATATCATGCGCATTGCTAAAAGCGCATCAACTCGGAATGAAAAACTTACTAAAATCTGTCAATCACTCAAAGAACACGTACCATATTACGATTGGGTTGGGTTCTATATCGCCGACGAATCAGAAAAGGAATTAACTCTCGGCCCGTTTGCGGGCGAACCTACCGAGCATATCAAGATACCATTTGGTAAAGGGGTCTGCGGCCAGGCTGTGGCGAAAAAAGAGACGGTCGTGGTCCAGGATGTGTCATCGGAAACGAACTATCTGTCGTGCAGCCCAATGGTGAGATCGGAGATGGTTGTGCCGATAATCAAGAACGATAAAGTTATGGGCGAGCTCGATATAGATTCACATACCCATGCGCCGTTCACCGATGAAGATAAGAAATTTCTAGAGGATGTCATTAATATCGTGACCCAACTATTATGATGTTTTAGGATGAATGATTGATCATTAACCGATCACTACGATTATTTCCTAAATAAAATCGATTACAGGATGTAGTGAAATGGATTAACTAATGCTTACTAGTCGAGAGTCTAAAGAGTCAAGAGTCTAAAGAGTCAAAATATGGGTCATAGATCGCCTGGTCAACTGGTCAGCTAGTCGTCTGGTCCGATGGTCGACTGGTTAACTGGCAGACTAGCGGACGGGTAGACAAATTAGGGGTCGGAGATCACAATTCAAGGGTCAGAAATAAGCAGTGTTAAAGCTCGAGATAATTTTCGCCAGAAAATTAATGAAGCTTTGAAAAAGTCGAAGAGTTTTTCAATGCCGAATAATTTGTGCCAACAAATTGTTCTAGTTTACATTTTTAATTTTCCAATCCACTATTGGTTCACATCAGTAATCCATTGGAACGGTCGATAAATGCATCCTGTCAAATCAAAGATAGTTACAACATCTCGCCAACTATTCTAAACGAATAATTTATTATCCAATAGAACAATACTGAACAAGATTTAATAGTGTAATAATCAGGGGAGAATATGTATGCAAGTTCTAGTGATCTACTATTCACGTTCGGGAAATACCAAAAAGTTAGCGGAAGAAATTGTTTCTGGCGTGGAAGGTGTAAAGGGTGTGGATTGTATATTGAAACCAGTTGCTGAGGTTACCAAGAATGATCTTTTAAGCTCGGATGGGATCATAGCGGGTTCACCAGTATATTTTGGCACCATGTCTGCAGAATTGAAAGAGATGTTTGACAAATATGTGGAAATTCGAAACCGCATGGGTGACAAGGTAGGCGCCGCATTTGCAACGTCTCGTGACCCCTCAGGCGGTAAGGAGACCACTATGATGTCGATCATACAAGCTATGCTGATCTACGGCATGATCATCGTTGGTGACCCACTGAGTGCTACGGGACATTATGGCGTATCATGTACAGGCCCACCCGATGAGAAAACTGCGGAAAATGCCAGGAAATTGGGAAACCGGGTTGCCACTTTGGTCAAACAATTGAAAAAGTAATTGGACTTAATAGACTTAATATATTGACAATGGTGAAAGATTTGAAATGCGATGCAGTTATGGAAAAACTTAAAGGCATGGCAAACCCTGATGCCGTGGCAGGCATGGCGAGATTTGGAATTAACCCGGATAATAATTTAGGGATATCGGTTTCCATACTCAGGCAATTGGCTAAATATATTGGAAAGGATCACGGGCTCGCAATAGAGCTTTGGTCCACGGGAATACATGATGCACGCATGCTTGCTTGTATGGTAGATGAATCAAAAATGGTATCGGAAGAACAAATGGAGGATTGGGTGAAAGATTTTAATTCATGGGATGTTTGCGATACTTGTTGTGGTACTCTTTTTGACAAGACTGATCTTGCCTACCATAAAGTTGTCGAGTGGTCCCACCGTGATGAGGAATTTGTCAAGCGTGCCGGTTTTGCTTTATTGGCTTGGTTGGCACTGCACGATAAAAAAGCCGATGATGAGAGGTTCATTGAATTTTTTCCTTTGATAAAGCGAGAAGCCACGGATGATAGAAATTATGTTAAAAAAGCAGTGAACTGGGCGCTGCGGCATATTGGAAAACGCAATTTGACGCTAAACAAGATCGCAATTAATACCGCACAAGATATCCATAAAATGGATAGTAAAAGTGCCAGATGGATAGCCTCTGACGCTATACGCGAGCTAACAAGCAAGAAGATCCAAGAGCGGTTGGAAAAGAAAGAAGAGAAGAAGAAAAATAACCTTTGACTTTCAGTCATGGATGGAAAAAATATTTACATGGCGATTAATATGCAAATCGATCCAAAACTTATCGAAATGTTGAAAACCGCATCTGAGTTCCATGGACACACATGTCCCGGGTTAGCTCTGGGTGTCGTGGCAAGTAAGGTAGCTCTCATGAATGCGAAACGCGCCGAGGACGAAGAACTGGTTGCGATTGTGGAAAACGATGCATGCGGAGTTGATGCGATCCAGGTGCTCACGGGGTGCACATTTGGCAAAGGTAATTTGATCTACAAGGATTACGGCAAATCGGTCTATACTTTTTATAATAGAACTACTGGCAAGGCATTGAGATTGTCGGTAAAACCAGAGACATTTTCGGAAAAATCCAGAGAAAGACAAACTAAACTATTCGATAAAATTCGAGACGGCACTGCTAATGACGAAGAAATTGTCGAACATAATAGGCAGCGCGAGGAGCGAATTAGATCGATACTAGACAAAGGTGAAAATCTATTCAAGATCGAAGAAGTGGAGATCACACTGCCAGAGAAAGCACGAATTTTCAATGATGTGATATGCGAGAACTGCGGCGAACCTGTAATGGCTACAAAGGTTCAGGGAATATCGGGAAAGAAGCTGTGTATACCATGTGCTGAAAAGAAAAGATATGATGGTTGATTGAAGATTGTTGAGAGTTGAGAATTCGGTGTGTTGAGAGTTTCGGGAGTGTGTGGGTGTAAGAGTGTGTGAGTTAAATCAGGGGTCAGAAGTCCGGTATTAGGAGTTGGGGTGGGGTCAGGAGTTAGGGATTCTATGATCAATATTGTAATCTCACTTTTAACTTTTCAACTTTGGAAAAGTCGAAGAGTTTTCCAATGTAGAATAATTATTCTCTAGAAAATTGTTCAAATTTAAAATTTTACTTTAAAAATTCCTTCAGCAATATATGAACTGCTTTTATTCTTCACTCGCCACCATATCTAAAATTAATTTCTTCAGTTCATCAACAACCAGCTTGTTCCACTTTTCACCCTTCTCCGCACTAGCCGTGGTTGGGTCGCCCATGACACCGCTGGGGAAACATTTCTCGGGGTGGCGTAAGATCCTATACTGCGGAAAGTTTGGTTTGGATCTCTCACCTCTACCTTTTACCAACTCGGGTCGGATCGCCATGATCCGCGAAGTCTCTACCGAGCCAGCATGTCCGTCCCATTCGGGAAACTCCTTCCCAGCATATTTGTAGATTATGTCATAATCAGATAGTATCATCATTTTAACATTGAATTTCTCCAGAACACGGTCAGCTGCCACACGCAAAGCGGCCATGTGTATTCTACCTGCATGACCGGATAAAATCACTATATTTGAAACGTTGTGCCTGCACAGCTCTTCCAGGATCTCCTGGATCAATGCCCGAAACGTGTTAAAGCTAAGTGAGATCGTTCCCGGAAAGTTACGAGTTGAATTGCAGATGCCGTATCGGATCGGCGGCATGAGCAATGCATCAAGTTCTGTGGCCAAGGCTTCGGCTATATATTCTGACTGGAGCGAATCTGTGGATAATGGCAGATGGGCGCCGTGTTCTTCAACCACACCTATTGGTAATATTACTACAGTATCTCGGTTTGAACTTAACCGCTCGCCAAATTCAAAAGTTGTCAGATCATCCAAATACATTCATACACCTGGGCACCATAATTACATTTTGAGGTATATAAATCTGGTCATGCTCGGTAATTGAAGTTTTACGTTTTCAAATAAATAGTAGAGAGTAAGCTAGTTGGTTGAATAGCAGATTCAGGGGTAAGGGGTCACAATTCAGGGGTCGAGGTAACGATTGGGGTATTGAAAATTGGAAATTATAAAATAAAACTCCAAACACCAATGATCCAAACGTATCGTTAGTTTAGCGAGTGTGTGAGTTTTGGGAGTTTGGATTTGGGATTTTCTTGGGTTGGTTAGAATTTTGATATTAATAAGTTATTTTTTGCAGGAATTCTAAGCCAGAATAATTTAGTTACATAAATTATTCCGAGCTAAAAATTCCTAATAATCCTTAGTTTAACGGAATTTTTACCCCTCCAACAAAAATAAAAATTAATCACTGTCCAATCTTATTTTTGTGTATAGTTTGGTATTATTTGGATTTGGGGTTTATTCTTCATTTTTCAATTCGTATCCACAACCCATAATCTACCAGTCCATTAGTCTGCCGGTCGACCAGTTGTCTAGCTGACTAACTGACCAGCCACCATCTCCTTGAACTAAAATTATTATTATATCCAATCAAAACGCAAAAGTGCAGTTATTAATATTTAAATTAAACGCAAAAACTTCAATTATCTATTATGAATTACTTGCAATGATAAAGTGATCACATGAAGAACTCGTTGATCTCAGTACTTAAACACATTGGTTTGGTTGGTGGTGTGCACGACTTCACACCAATTTCATCACGCATGTTAGCGGATGAGCTTGGCATTAGCCAGCAGTCAGCCTCGAAGAAGATCCTGGAATTGTTGGAAGACGAATTAATAACACGCCGCCTTGGAGCACGCAGACAATTCATAAAGATCACAGATAAGGGCCTGAATTTCTTAAGAAGTGAATACAGCGATTATCAGCGATTGTTCGAACTTGCAGACTATTTAACTATACGCGGCGTCGTCACAAGCGGCCTGGGTGAGGGCAAGTACTATGTTACTCAAAAAGGCTACATGGATCAATTCATGGATAAGCTGTGGTTCAAACCGTATGAAGGTACATTAAATATAAAGATCTCGGGGCGCGACCTAAATAAGCTCTCACTTATAAAAAATCTTGATGGAATACCCATCGACGGCTTCGAAGACCACGGCCGTACATTTGGTAAAGGCAAGTGCTTCTTGTGCGATATCCAGGGAGTCGAATGTGCAATAATGGATCCGAACCGCACCCACTATGAAAAGGTGATCGAAATTATTTCAAAGCATTACTTGAGGAACAAACTTAAACTAAAAGATGGTGATGTGGTTGAAGTTAGGATCGCACTGTAATGATAAATTATCTAAATGAAAATAAAAATATTATGTTGAAAAATGAAATACCGCACCCTAAAGGGCACGGTATCTCATGGGTTATTTAGGCATTGAAATTTTCGAGAGATGTTTGGCTAGTTTTAGTAAAGATACCGCCAGTCTGGGTTTCTTTGATATAATATTCCACTTTTTCTGA
>JAEHCK010000206.1 GCA_020696345.1 Thermoplasmata archaeon
AAATTCCAAATTCCAAACAAGCTCCAAGAGCCAAGTTCCAAACTTTGGAGAAGTCGAAGAGTTCTCCAGAGCGAAATAATTTTCTTCGAAAATCATCTAGAGCTAAAAACTCTTTTATAGGAATATTATAAAAGATAGAATTTTTACCCCGAGTTAATTTGCCAGGGTAAATTAGCCTAGTCCCAAGAGTCGAGTAGCGCAGGGGAATTTCACCCCCACGCCCTCACAGAACCGGACGTGAATCTCTCGATTCATCCGGCTCTTATTGTCCAGCCATTTATCTTTAGGTAATTACCCTAAACTAATGAAGTATAGGCAGAGCCTGACAAGCGGGTATTAAATAGGGCCTAACGCAGTGGAGCCCGATCCCGAGTGATTTGGAGCCCTCCTGTAAGTCGGCTCCGAGGGGCCCCTACCCTCATCTTGTGCGGCTTCGTGATGCACAAAACCCAAATCCAAAAAACACTTTTAACTTTTACATTTTAACTTTTACAATTTCAAATAACCCAATCAAAACTCAATCGACCTTAAACCAAGCCGGTATCGGCCTATATCGGTAATGATCACGTATGATATCTTCATACATTGATATATAAAACTCGTTATATTTTCTTATATACAGCACACCCTTTTTAGTGATCGATATATTATAACTGCGCTCAGACTGCTCGATCTCTATCAGTCCCCTCTCTTTCAACCTGTTCAATATCTTATTGGTCATTTGGTAGTTCGACTTGATCTCGTAGCTGATCTCGGATTTCGGAAGCTTCATATCGCTCTTTTTCAGGACCTCATCGAGTTTATCTTCAAGCTCATCCTGGTACAGGTCTATGCCAAGCTCCATCACAAGCCGGTTAAGGGCTAGACAGATATACAACTCCCAACTCTTGTATTTTTTAACCATATCAAACCACACAATCACTAAACGATACCTTTGCACCAGTTATTTGAACATTTTTTAACGATCTACAACCTAGCACCTCTATGCTACTCCCTCCTTACCGTACGAGATTATCGGAATAAACGAATAAACCTCATCATCCTCGGCTATCACCTGTACATGTGCCAGCGTGTTTTTCATTTCTATAGGATCCTCTAAGACATACTCGTAAACCTCATCATCCAGTTCTTCAACGACCCATTGCAGCGCGATCACACGCAATGGAAAAATATTCTCCTTTTCACACACATCGGAGAGCGCCTCGCGAAAGGCACGAACTTTCTTCAACGTAATCGGTTTTTTGAAAACTTTAATGAATACTCCAAACCGGCCCATGGGCATGCCAATAGAGCCAGATCTTGTCCTTAAAACATTCAGACCATTGAAATATACATCAAAAGTATATTTTCCACCGGAAGCGCCAGCCAGTTCAACCTTTTTATCAAAAGAACCTTTTTCTGCCAGGATCGAACTCTTGATATACGGGTCGTTCTTGGAAAGATAATTGATAAGCCTTTTCAACTGGTCTTTACCGGAGGGTACTGAAATATTTTTGCCGAACCTTACGCTGTCTATGATGTCGTGCCTGGTTTGGAGATACCTGAAATGATCCTCTGAATCGATCAGCAATTTAAGTGTTGGTATCAAGATCACGATTGCTGCAATGCCCGAAACGATCTCGAACACGTTAACATCGAAAAGTGCATGTTGTGGGAAGATAAAACTAAAAAGTGTTAAAGATGATAATAATACGATGCTGATAGTTATAAAATATGTGCAGTACCTGACCAGCTTAACTATCTGCGGCAGCGCATGCATGGATTCTTCTACCAGGTCCAGCATTGCAAATATCGGATTTTCCCGGTGCTTCTTTGTGCCTATTTCGTTCATGATCTTATCATCATTATGGCCAGGTCTTTTTTCATTGTATCCCGATCTTGCTTGTGCCGGTTGCGCGTGCTGTAGACCTGAAACGAGCGAATACCGCAATGAAAGGTGTGTCTTGAACGAATTTACCTGAAACAAGTAAACCAGAGTCGTAATGATAAATGATAATAACAGCACCACCCACAAGCCCATGATCGTGGCAAGTATCATTATAGAAGCAGTTACTTCGAGCTCATTATAATATATATCATAAACCAGATCTGCCAAATAGAGGATTCTTGGAAGCATTACCAATAATAGAATGATACTGCCTATCATACCAAGTACCACGGGCACCCTCAATTTTTCCGAAAACTCGGAAATATCTTCGCCTAGCTCGAATGTCGCTTCGAGAGGTTCTTCAACTGACCGCGATACTAAATAGCTCTTGCCAGAGCCTCTTGATCTCATTTGAACACGAAAAATTTAGAAAGTTCTACTATTTAATACATATCGGAAGATTTTGACTAAACTCTTTTTAGACACTCTTTTTCTTTTCCTTATATATAGTCAAATTGAGATTTAAGTTTAATGATAAGATCGGTGATCGTTATGACACAAAAAAATAAAAAAGTTGTAAAAAAAGAAAAAGAGTTTGATAGGCTAGATCGATTTGATGATGATCATTATGAAAATAACGATCCTGTTGATCATTATGATCGTCATTATGATAGGTCTAACTATAGAATGAACGCCAGCAGATCCGCTAAACAGGAACACCATCATTACCATTACAAAAAGTTGTACAGGTCAACAACCGACAAATGGCTCGGTGGTGTATGCGGCGGAATTGCTGAATATTATAATAAAGACCCTGTACTGGTAAGAGTGCTTTGGATCATTTTAGCGATCTTCAGTATGGGTGTGGGAATAGTTGCGTATCTTGCCATCTGGTTGATCGTGGATAAATACCCAAGCTATTACACGATACCCCTAAAAACAGTCCGTGAACTAAAGGGGGAGGAATTGCATTATCACCATTACTACCGCAGGCCAAATGGAGGTACGTATTAAAAGCTGAATAACAGCTAAATATAAATTCAAATCGGAGGTTTAAAAATGATAGAAAAAAGTTCAAAGATAAGAGGAAGTAAAGGATCAAGACCGCGGAAACACTTAGAAGAATATTCTGAGATACATCATCATCATTATTATTATGAACCGCCACGACCAAGATACCGCCGCTCGAGCAAACCCGGGATCGCGGGTGCACTGCTCATTCTTACCGCAATTATCGGCATCGTTGTTTCAGGTATTTTGATCTTCTCCGGTATGTTCGTCGGTAACATTGATGATGGAATTTCATTCCCGGGAGCAGAAGATACCGGCGATGTTACAGGAAAAGTCAGATATATGAACGGCACCCCAGCTGAAAATGTTACAATATCGATAGTTGGTGAAGATCTGGTCACACAGACAGATGGTGAGGGCAATTATGTAATATTCAATGTTCCCACCGGCAACCAAAAGATCCAGGTTGAAAAAGATGGTTATAATACTATCATTTACAAAACGTTCATAAGCCCGAGCGAATCCGAATGGAGAAGTGACCGTAATGATGATGGTAGTTGGGATCACGAGAACAAGCAAGATTTCACGATCACAACCGGTGACGACACATTGAACCGCGGAAGCTACCCACCCTGGGGGATGATCGGTGGATTCATATTTGTGTGTGCGGTATTAATGATAGTGTTTTCCATTGTGGCATTGATCGGCGGCTACTATGCGATCAAGCGTAGAAAATTTAAGTTTGCGTTGTTGGGAGCAATACTGGGAATACTCACATTAGTAGGTGCATTGTTCTCATTGATAGCACTGTTCATTCTAATAATTTCCAGGAATGAATTCGATAAAAAGGAGCACCCAGAATAAAAATATTAAAACTATTACAACGAGGGGGAGTTTAGTTCTCCTCCTCATTTTTTTTATAATTACCCGTTTATCTGGAGGTTTCTGAAAAGTTATTTGAATTAGTGTAAACTCTAAAAAAAATGAAATTTGAGATCAGTAAATGATCCGAAGGATGTGAAGATATGAACCATGTAATTGAGATCGAAAATCTTGTAAAGAGATATAACCATGAAATATTGGCTCTTGATGATGATCCTGCCCATTATTTCGGGTGTTCTGATCTTCGTTGATGTTGAGCCCTGGTTCTTGGTGACATATTCTGCCGGGTTGATCACCGGTGTACTTGGCCTACCAGTTGAAATGCACGGGCCGGGAGCTGAAGGTATGGCCGCATTACAACCAGAGTTCTATACAGGATTTGCGGTCATGCTCGCATATATTATTATCTTAATTCTGCTGAGTTTGGTATTTGCAAGCAGGAGAAAAATGGAGTGATTAAAATGTACAATAGAAATAGAATTAGAAAACCAATGGCTGTGATAATATTACTGGTAACGATCATATTATCGATTATTTCAGTTTTGCCAACAACGGTCGGTCAGCAAGATGGTATGCCCATGGCACCTTCCGGCCAAGAGCCTGCCATTGATCTGCAGATAACCGACCTGACATTTTCCGATGACGAACCGCTGGAGGATGATGAGATCGTGATCTCCGCAACTATTGCGAACAATGGAAGTAACCAGATCGATAATTTGACAATTATTTTCTTACTTGATAATAAAGAACTGAGAAGTTTAACTGGATTAGTTGTTGAGGCAAATGATTCCCTAGAAGTCAATATTACCTGGACAGCAGAGAAATGGAACCATATTATTGGTGCGATGTTGAGTATTGGCGAGACTCCATTGCAGAACACATTGGTTACTGAAGAGATATCTGTTGAATCAAAACCTATTGGCGATGTACGGACTTTAATCTTGGGTTTGATCTTCGTTTTTATTATTATATTCATTATCTCAACGTTGCCTAGTGTATGGCAGGCAATAAAAAATAAGACTAGGAATTAATGAATTAATCAGAAAATTATATTAGAAATGTAAAGAATAACCATATTAGGAGGTTGAGAATTTGAAAGTATGCATCGCCTACGATTCTAAATACGGTAACGGTAAAAAATGCGTGGAACATCTGCGTTATATTATGACCAAAAAGGGTCATGATGTAAATATATTCAACATCCTAGAGACTTCTCCGGAGTCTTTACCGCAGGCCAATCTTTATATCTTCAGCTCTCCCACACACATTGGCAGCCCGCCCAGAAAGATGAAGAAATTCCTGAAAAACCTGAACATCAAAACCAAGGGCGCCAAATATTCTTTAATTACCACCTGCATGGACACAGAAACCAAAGCGCTCGATAAGATGACCGCGCTGATCCAACCGTCCGGCCTGGTAAAAGCGGCAAATGGCGTCAAGATCAAGGTAGACCGATACAAAGGTCCGCTCGAGGCCGGTTATGAGAAACGGTTGCAGATATTTGCAGATGATGTTCTCAAAAGCCAATAATATGGAAAGAATTTTTACTCTTGGAATAATGGGAGAAATGTGCTTGATCGTTGCTTGGGGTGGGTAGAGTAGGGCAGTGGGCTTACGTCCACCACCCCCTCATCAAACCGTACATGTGGTTTTCCCCCATACGGCTTTCCGATAACCTTCTTTCTTGCGCTTTCAATTCGTATGACCAATACCTAATGTTCCCTGTCAATAT
>JAEHCK010000131.1 GCA_020696345.1 Thermoplasmata archaeon
TTATCCTATTTTGATTAAGGTGGAAAGAAGAGATTGAATTCCCCTGCAAAAGAATATGGATTGATCGATCATAATTGGTCGTTGAAAGAACTGCTGACATTTCCTTATCACAAAACATCAACCGATTAAGGGGTCACCACCCTTTCTCTTAAGACCGATTAATTTATCATATCTTTACATATACCGCCCACTGGTGCACATTTGAAACCAGGCGCAATTCAGCTGTTGAGCCAGGGAGCAATATTCTCAACCTGGATGTATGTAGTAATCGTTGCTCGAAATGAGCTATTGTTAGATGATACAAGTATTGCCTTTGTAGCCGCAGCTTTTGCGGGTACTACATTTTTCTCTCATTATCTATTCGGCCGTGCTTCTGATTACTATGGTCGTAGAATATTTTTATTCATAGGTCTTTTTGCAAGTGCAGTGACTTTCCTTTTACAAATATTTATGTTCGATTTCTGGAGTTTTTTGTTTTTACGGGTCCTTACTGGTATATGCATAGGTATCTTCCCGGCAGCTCTGATCGCTTATGTTCACGAATCACGGCGGCGTTTAGGCGGTTTCAGCTCGTTTGGCGCTATTGGCTGGCTCGTAGGCATGGTCTTATCAGGGATCATTGCTCAATTCCTTTTTTTAAGGTCGGTATTTATCCTTTCATCAATAATGTTCATTTTTGCCTTCTTGATTGCATTGAAACTGCCGGTGATAAAGCATAAACCAATCAAAGTTCCACTATTCCCGAGAAAGTTATTGAAAAAAAATTTAGCGGTTTATCTTAGCGTTCTCATTAGGCACAGCGGTGCAAACTTAATGTGGGTCTTCTGGCCATTGTACCTTCAATCATTGGGTGCAAATCTATTATGGATCGGGTTGATAACAGCTATAAATGCAGGCGCACAGGCTGTTGTGATGTATTTTATAATCGATAAGATCGATTGTAGAAGATCGATATATATCGGGTTATTTTTATCGGGTATAACATTCCTGAGCTTTGCCATGGCTCAAGATTATAAACAATTAATTCCAACACAAGTGCTTCTGGGTATGTCATGGTCGTTCATGTATGTGGGCTCAATAATATACTTAAATAAATACAACCGGGCACGTGGTACGGCTATCGGGTTATTAACTTCAATGATGAATCTTTCCTCGATCATTGGTTCGATCTCTGCATTATTTCTTATTACAATACTGGATGATTATCGTTTAATAATAATTTGTGCAGCGGTAATGGCATTTTTTGCATTGATAATATTTGCCGTATTAATAAAAAATGATGAAAATCAATTAGAGATCAGGGTTTAATGTTAAGCGAGATAAAAAAGTTTTCAGTTGCTAGTGTAAGATCATTACACTGAAAACGGTCAACTGTAAACTGGCAACTGGTAAGTGTTTGGGGCTTTAACCGCAGATGGGTATCTTTTTGACAAAACTGATCTTCTGGCCGTCATATTCCACAACAATAGGATAGACTTCGACGCCTTGGTGGAGTGCATTGGTAAATGCCGCAGCAAATTTCGGGTCGGTTTCGATGTTGGGTGCGAAACATTTGGAATCGTATCGAAAGATCAATATGATCACCGCCGCCCCAGCACCCGTTCTCTTTAACTCCGCCAGAAGCTTAAGATGGCGTGTGCCGCGCTCGGTAGGCGCATCGGGGAACAATGCAATACCATCAATGGTAAGAGTGCAGCCTTTTACCTCCACATAGATCTTTTTACCATTGTATTGAGTTACTAAAAAATCTATTCTGCTGTGGCCAGTTTTAACTTCGGGTTGTATTGTCACGAGTTTGCCAAAAGGGCAGAGTTTCTGGTTGTCAAGTATGGCCTCGGTGATTTTACGGTGGTACCCGGAATGAACCAGCACCCATTGGTTGTTTTTCCATGCCGCGAGCAGGTCCCATTTGGTCTTACGGTTTGGGCCGTCTGCCTTTTTTAACAGAACCTGATTGCCTGGATATAACAACTCCTCAAGCCTGCCCGGGTCGTGGACGTGGACGTGCACTTCATGGTCCTGGCCTTCAAGCTCTACTATCCCAAGAAACCTGTTTGGTCGTGCTTTGAAGATAGCCTCGGAATCGTGCTGAAGGTTGATAAGTTGTGTTGGCATACAACACTTTGATTAATATTCAGGTATTTGGTATTTTTTATTATGATGTTTGGAAGTCTCAAATGCAAAATCCAAGGCTCCAACAAAATCCCAACTTTGAAAAAACCGAAGGGTTTTTCAATGTGAGATCATTTTCGCAAGAAAATTGTCGAAGTTACCATATCCAAAGTAAGTCGAAATTGATGTGAAGATTCAGTTCAAATTAATCATGTTAGTAATTGGCAACTAGATCCTTCCCAGACCCAAACTCCTTTTTTTTCACTCCTACACTCTTACACACCAAAACTCACACATGTGCTATTCACAAAACCTTCAGCTTAATCGCACTTTCGGGGCAGACCTCGTGGCAGCAGTAACATCTGATACAAATAGTGTAATTGACCTTTGCACGGCCATCTCGCACTTTAATTGCCCCCCGTGGACAGATCTTCTGACAATCACCACAGGCCGTACACTTATCAGTTGGTACCGGGCTTTTACGGGGTTGTTTTTTACCGGTTAACTGATAACCAGCGGTGGATGGTAGAATAAACTTATCATATCTGGCATCTGCAGGTGTTAAAAGCGGGTATTGGATCTTGTCGGGCCACCAGCCACGTAACTTTGCTCGTTTCATTGTTGGCACCCCTACCGGTTCTATGCCCAGAATCTTACAGATCGCCAGGTCAAGAGCCACTGCATCCTCGGCTGCCATCATCAAACCAAGATCGAATGGTGTCCCGCTTGCGGGTCCGTCACCCTCCATAGCAACGACACCGTCCATGATAAATAAATGCGGGGGCACCACTGTCAATAGATCTAGCAGCATCTCGGCAAAGGAGTCACGCCGCATGAATTTTGAATGGTACCTGGCCTTCGTGAGCCCGGGTACTGCGCCGTACATGATCTTGGTTGCCAGCGTCATGATCATGAGTGTGTGGGTCTTAACCTTTGGCAGTGCGATGATCTTATCCGCTTCAAGAACATAATTGCATATTGCCGCTTTTTTCAGCTTCTTACCATCGGGGATCTGTACTTTTTTTATCCGTGTATCATAATTCAGTTCGATGCCGAGTTTGCTGGCTAGTGGTTTCAACCCGGCACGGTCATACACCTTCTCCAGCCGATTCTTAGTGAATTCATGCGACGGCGAATCACCAATGATGGGTATCCCGCCAATCTTGAGCACCTCTTGAGCAACTGCTCGGACCACTGCGGGATGCGTGACCACTGCACTTGCAGGTGTACTGGCGGATAACAAGTTGACCTTCAATAGTACGCGCTCACCGCTGTTTACAAATCGTTTGATTCCGCCAAGCGGTGACATGAGCCCAGGGATATCCAGGCTGGAGTAATCTGATCTTTGTATGGTTACAATAGGCTTTGTGCCATGATGTTTTGAAACCATGTATTGATGAATGAAGAATGACATATATAAATCAGTGTACCTTTGATTATTAGTGAAAGCTGAATAAATCAGAGCGTGAGGTGAGAGATAATTTTGCAGATCAGTTGGTCAAGTAGTCAATTGGTCAGCTCGTCCGGTTGGTCAGCCGGTCTGTTGGAAAGTAAAAAGTTAAAGGTCAAAAGTAGGGTATCAGGTTTGGGGTTGGAATTTAATTTTGACTTTTGCATTTTGACTTATCCAATGGCCTTTATACTATTTACATATAAAATTCATAGAACCCGAGACTTTATTTTCGGGAGCTAGAATTCTGACTTGAAATAATTGATCATTATAAGAATTCTAAGCCCAAATAACAATAAAAAATCAAGGCGCCTTTCCGGTTTCACAAAAATATGGATTGCCCGTGTCTAGTTTATATTTTTTGTAGACACCGCAAATGGGACATTTACAGCCCGACTTGGTGATCTTTTGGTCGGACTTACCACGTGCACAGTAAAGAAATGGCTGGGGCGGAAAAGGTTGGCTGGGGCAGGTCCCACAGTAATCCATACATATGTTGAGATTCTCAGATGTATCATCCACTGGCATATTAACAACTCTATTTTATTCTTATAATTTTATGAGCGGTTATTTTATTCCTATTAAAATCATAGCATTCCAGACTATTTCATTAGATTTCCGAATTTCTTACGTACTATCTTGCGCTTGAGGAAAAAATAGTCTTCAGTGGCTTTCATCATCGCATTCTGTTCTTTCATCTTACGTTCTGACGGCCAATCGGTCATTATCTGGCCTAACGTAGTCATGAGCGCATTCCGTTGTTGTTTTGGAAGCTCCATCATTACGTCTGTTCGGGCTTTTACGACATTGACCATGGAATTCTCTGGCAGTTCCCCAAGTGCGTCCAACAATTCAGATACGGCCTCTTTACGCTCGGATTCGGGCATTGACACGAATTTACGCATTCTTCCACCCAGAAGCTGTTTGCGTGCTTCCAGCGGTTTTGCAGCCATCAATTCCAAAACTTCGATCATCTGGTTCAATTTCTCGGCTTTCTCGGCATGCTCTTTGCATGATGTGCATTCTGCAAAATGCTCGTCATACGACTTTTCATCCGCATCCACACATGCCTCACATTCATCTAACAATTTATCTAATTCTGCTTTGGTAGTCATTTGGTACCCCAACAGATAAACCGGGGATTTAATATATAAACGTTTACTTGTTCCATTTGAAAGTGTCAAAATAATAACTAGTACGAATGCAGTAATGACGCTAAATGAAGAGCATAGATTATTATAACATTATTATTTTCATGACTACAAGGTGAAACTATGGAAATGACACCGGAAGAAATGGAACAAAAGAAGCAAATGGTATTATCAATGTGTACCTGTGCTAATTGCCCGAGCTGGGTAGATGGCAACGAAAAGGGGGGTTATTGTTTCCCAACCATAGGTAAGAGTAAAGTAATAACCGAAGAAAAAGGCTGCATTTGCGGCGGCTGCCCGATTTATGCGAAAATGGGGCTTAAGAACATGTTTTTCTGCACCCGCGGCTCGGAAAAAGAGCAGTTAGGAATGTAATTTTATTCCATAAGGCTTCTATTAATTAACAGTATATCAATAATTTATTCTAATTAGAAAATTAGAACGCACACAATTATATTAAATCAATAGCGCATAAGCTCTTAAATATAATCAAACTTATTGATTTGGTTTCAAATTTCAATAAATTCTTCATTATAGGGGGTTGAATATGGCAAAATACAGATGTACGGTTTGTAATTATGTTTATGACGAAGATAAAGAGACCACGAACTTTGAGGACCTGCCGGATTCATATACATGCCCGATCTGTGGGTCACCAAAGACCGCATTTGTGCCCGAAGGTATCCAGAAAGGTGACGAGAGTATCGAAACCACCGTTGCAGATAAGATAGTTGAGCAGCTCGAAGCGGTTGGTGTAAAACATATATATGGTATCCCCGGAGATTCTAACCTACCTATAATCGAATCCGTCCGAAAAAGTAAACACATCGAATTTATTTTAACCCGCCACGAGGAGACAGCGGCGTTCATGGCTTCAGCACACGGAAAGATGACCGATGAACTTGGTGTATGTATCTCTATTGCCGGCCCTGGCTGTACTAATTTGATCACGGGTTTGATGGATGCGGCCACCGATAAAAGCCCTGTGCTGGCACTTACGGGGCAAGTTGCCGAGATCTATTTGGGTAGTGAAGCATTTCAAGAGATCGACCAGATCGAGCTTTTCAAACCGTTTTCAGAGTACGCCGAAACAGTTGCGAGAGTGAACCAGGCGTTGAGTGTGTTGATGGGGGCTGTTAAGTATGCATATAAGAAACCAGGTGTATCGGTACTGAGCACACCCACGGATGTACTCGTGGAAAAACTGGACGAGAAGATCCGTGTACCAAACAAAAGGTTGTTTAAAAATGAGACCCGAGCCAAAGATGAGGATATACAAAAGGCAGCAGAGTTGATCAATAACACTGACAAGATCGTTTTGTTCGCAGGTTGGGGTGCAAGACATTCAGCTGAGAAATTATTAGAGCTTGCAGAAAAGCTCAAAGCACCAATTGCCACCACATCACGTGCAAAAGGCACAGTCCATGAATCCAATGAATATAGTTTGAATGTGTTAGGGTCTATTGGCTCAAAACATGCATCTAAAGCCATTCAAACCTGCAACCTGATAGTAATTATGGGATCGGGGTTCAGGCAGGCTAATCTAATTCCACCTGGAGTTAAAATAATCCAAATCGATTTTGACCCTACCAGAATAGGCAAGACCTTCGATGTGGATGTCGGGCTAGTGGGTGATGTAGAACTGGTTTTGGAAAAATTGGCCCCTTTGATAAAAGAGAGACCAAAGAACCAAGAGTTTCTTGCGAGCATAAATAAGATCAGAACCGCCCATAAGGACGAGATCAAAGCCGATTCCGAAGATCTTTCGATACCAATAAATCCCGGATTTGTGATCCAGGCAGTTAAAAGATATGCTGATAATGATGCGATAATATGTGTCGATGTCGGGGACCATACCTATTGGTTCTTCAAGAAATTCATTTGTGAAGGTCAAAGAATATTTTTATCAGCAAACATGGCCAGCATGGGTTTCGGTCTACCTGCGGCATTATCCGCCAAGCTTGATTATCCGGACACGCAGGTGCTCTGCATTACTGGTGATGGTGGGTTTGGGATGTTAATGGCGGACTTTACTACTGCAGTGCGTGAGAAGCTTGGGATCAAGGTAATTGTCTTCAATGACGGTAAACTTAAAAACATAAAAAAGGAACAGGCAAGAGATAGTTATCCGGAGTACGGTGTGAGTTTTCCGAACCCGAATTTTGCTGATTTTGCGAAAACTGCAGGCGGGGAAGGTTATAGGGTTGAGGACCCAAAGGAGCTGGATGAAGCACTAAAAAAGGCATTTGACTCGCCCAAACCTGTTATTATTGATGTTCTGGTTGACCGAGAAAAAATGGCCGCAGCGACGAAGAGGGCTGATTAATTCTGATAAAGAGTGGTGAAGAGTATGGTAATTTACAGATGTAATATATGTCAGGTATTTGAATACGACACGAAACGGGGTAATTCAGTAACCAATATCAAACCAGGTACAGAGCCAAAGGATTTCCCCGAAGAATGGGAATGTCCGATATGTAAATCCGATAAGACCCATTTGGAGCGGGTTAAAGAGGAAGTAAAAAAGGTAACTGATGAAGAGACAATAACCTGCCCTAAATGTGGTGCAAAGACTACAATTGCAGTTTCACATTATGAGAAGGTGGATGTAGAAGGTTATCTGGGCGAGTGGAAACGTGAAAAAGATGAACTGGAGACCCATATGGTGGACATTCATAAGATCTCTGTGACTGGTGAATCAATAATAGAACCCATGAGAACAACAAAACCAGTCATTTGTTGGGACGATATTCTCATCAAAGGTGCACAATTAGCAAAGATCCCGTTGAACGAGGATGTAGCGGTGAATACAAAGACAATTATCGGTCCGAGAGCAAAGCATCCATTAGAGATCGAAACGCCGATATATATTACACATATGTCTTTTGGTGCACTATCTAAAGAAGCTAAATTGGCATTGGCGAAAGGCAGTGCTGCGATGAAAACCGCAATGTGTTCTGGTGAGGGTGGAATATTGGAAGAGTCCATGGAGAACTCTTACAAATATATTTTTGAATATGTCCCAAATAAATACAGTGTTACAGATGAAAATTTAAAGAAAGCAGATGCAATTGAGATCAAGATCGGTCAGTCGGCCAAACCAGGCATGGGCGGACATTTACCTGCAGAGAAGGTTACTAAAGAAATAGCAGAGGCGCGAGGTTTTCCGGAGGGTAGCGATATCATCAGCCCTTCGAATTTTGAGGATATAAAAAATAAGGATGATTTGAAAAACAAAGTTGCATGGCTGCGTGAAAAATCAGAGGGTAGGCCAATAGGTATAAAGATTGCGGCGGGTAATATTGAAGCTGATCTTGAAGTTGTCTTATATGCAGAACCTGATTTCATCACCATTGATGGCCGTCCAGGGGCAACCGCAGCAGCTTCGAAGTTCGTTAAGGATACGGCATCGGTGCCAACGATCTTTGCACTGAAACGCGCCAGAAAGTTTTTGGATAAAAAAGGAGTAAACGATATTTCACTGGTTATTACGGGCGGTTTTCGGATTTCGCCTGATTTCGCAAAAGCACTCGCACTTGGGGCAGATGCCGTTGCTATCGGCACCGCGGCACTGATCGCGGTTGCATGTCAGCAATATAGGCTCTGTGACACGGGTAAATGCCCGGTGGGAGTAACCACCCAGGACCCAGAACTAAGAAAAAGGTTAAATGTTGATATCTCAGCCAGGAAATTAGAGAACTTCTTAAGGGTTTCCACCGAGGAACTGAAAAACTTTGCAAGATTAACTGGTAATGATGATGTTCATAAATTGGCGCTTAGTGACCTTTACACAACCAATTCTGAAATTTCCATCAATATTGAGATTGGACATAAATGATATGAAATATATTAAAAATTTCGATATAAAATAAAATTTTTGTCAAACTTTATTCATTTACATCAATAGTGTAGGATATTATATCCCCAATATTCGATTTGGAAAAACGCAATATTTCTATACTTTGATGCAAATCAGGTGCATATCCTTTGGAGGTAATCACCATGTTAAAGATCAAATGGGACGACAGTCTATCTGTGGGTGTTAATCTGATAGATGACCAACATAAGATGCTGATTACACGGTTAAACGACATGTCCAATGCGGTAGAGATGCATCAAGGCCTGGAAAAGATCATGAAGACACTGGACTTTTTGATCAAATATACCGATTTTCATTTTGGAACAGAAGAAAAGCACATGACGAAATTCTGCTACCCAGGGATGGACTATCATAAGAAACAGCACGAAAAGTTCAAGAGTACTTTGAACAACCTGGTCGAGGACTTCAAAGAAGAAGGCGCAACCGAGGTGCTGGCAAATTCCATCGATACTTTTCTTATTAATTGGTTAATAAACCATATTAAAATAATTGATATTGAATTCGGTAAATTCTTGAACGAAAAAGGGTTCGAGTGTACTGAATAAGTGTAAACATGAGAGAATACCTATGAAACATAGATATAGATTATTCTTTGATGGAGCTTGTGAACCGAACCCGGGTGAAATGGGTATCGGGGTTGTTGTATATAATGAGAAGAACGAAAAGATAATGGAATTATCAGAAAAATGTGGAACTGGTACAAACAATAAGGCAGAGTATCATGCATTGATCAGAGGACTTGAGGAATTATCCAAAATATATGCCGGGCCCTTGTTAGTTCAGGGCGACAATCAACTGGTGATAAAACAGTCAACAAATGAGTGGAAGGTCAGACAAAGTGATATTATTCCTTTACATAAAAAGGTGAAGGAATTAGAGATCGGATTTGGATCGGTTGAATATGAATGGGTCAAACGAGAAAAAAATAAAGAAGCAGATCTACTTTCCGCAAGATCATTGGGATCGAACATAACCGCACGAAATGAAACAAGAGTGCAGTTAGCGCCTGGCAATTCTTATGAATTTGTCTTTGATGACGACGCCCGTATTGCTACGGTTAAAGATGAAAAATATGGTCGTGATGTTTTAAGATATTATGTAAGATCAGCATCAAAAAATGGTAAAAAGATCGGCGGCACATATTTTGAGACAGGAGCAGCACGATTGATAGGATCTTTGAAGTTGAGAAAACCACTTCAGAACAAAAAGATCAGGATCATTCCCACTAAACAACAAAATTGGATCGAATATATTTTAGAAGAGTTGTGAGATCAATAGATCAATAATATGTTTAATAAAATAAAGATTTTAAGCATCAACTAGGGGTCGGGGTTTGATTACAAAATCAACCTGACCCCAAAATTCCTGACCCCTGAATTGTGACCCCCGACCCCTAATAAAATTGATAAGAAATCATATTAGAATTGGAATCTCTTAAAACATGCGATAATACAATATGACCAATCCTAAATTGGGAGAAGAGGCAGAATTGATTATATCAGAGAGATCAAGATTTCAGACAACAACGGAGTGAACGGTGGATAAAATAACACCCCGTACAACCCGTAACATGCCTTGTACATTTGTGGGGGGTATTAAAGTTTATATATGCTATATATCAGTAGTATTAATGTGAAAAAAAGTGATTCTGTGAAAAAAATTAATTTTTATGGCTCTCGAATATTCCCATACATAGTTTTGACAATATTTGGCTTAGGCTTATTGCTTTCGGGAATTATTGTTCTATTAATATCAGGAACAAGAGGTTCAGTAGTGGGTGTTATGTATTTATTATTTGGTGGATTATTTGCATTAGGTGGTTGGGTTGGATATCGAGATGAAATTAAGAAATACGGAATGATACGAAAATATACTAGTTGGGGATATGTTGCACTAATTTTGGCTTTGGCTGGTCTATTTGCAGCACCTATTAAATATTTACCAATAATAATTGGTATATTAGCCATTATATTTGGTATTAAAGCTTACAAACTTGGAGATCTCGAATTCGGGGAGGTGGGAATCGGTGGTGGACTAATTTGCGTTATTCTGGGTTTCATTCTTATACCTTTTTTCCAATATGCAGAATCAGTTCAGATATAATTTGAATTTGAAAATCCCCGAATGTTGAGGACGGTGAGGTTGAGGGTTGAAATCGACGGTCAGCATAGGAGAAGGGCCTAAGCACCAGCGGATTATATAATCGACGTATTTGCGTCAATAACATTGGAGGCGTATGGTGCTTGGCGATGGGCATCGAAAACTATTAATATAATTGAAACAATTGTTTTAATTATGGCAACTACAATAACTGTTGAAGAAAGGACTAAAGATAGATTGACTGATTATAAATTTGGTAATTGGACTTACGACGAAGTTCTAAATATGTTAATGAATAAAGTTTCAATCGAGGATATTAGTTCAGAACATATTGAAGAACATTATCGTCGTCTAAAGGACTTTAAAGGAGTTTCAAAAGATGACTTCAAAAAAGAGCTTAAAAAACGCCAAAAAAAAGGCAGCTGATACATTTGACTTATAATAATTTATTTGAAGTCATTATTGATAAACGTGTTTACAAAGATCTCGATAAAGCCCCAAAACACATTAGTGAAAAATTCCTCGAATCTCTTGATGAATTTGAAATTGATCCAATTCATGCAAGACCAAAATTCGATGTTAAACAATTAAAAGGATTTCCAAAGGATTTATTTCGTTTAAGAATTGGAGATTATCGAGTACTTTTTTCAGTCAACAAAGAGAAAAATGAAGTTAGAATAACAACTATTGTTCCAAGAAAAAGTGCATACAAATGAAGATGCCACGAGCCAGCGTCCTCGCACCATAAACTCATCAATTCCCGAGGCTCCTGGATGCTCCACTCCTAAGAAAGGCAACGCTCTAAGGAAGGGGTTGTTAACCAAGTGAGTAATTTCATGTGAGGTGTAACCAATCATTCATCAATGACACCGAATGTTGAGGATGGGGTGGTAAAAGTTTTATGTCTGAATGACAATAATACTTTAAGGGCCGGACTTGGCGAAGGCGTCTATCAAGAGGGTGATATTATCAAATGTGAAAAATGCGGGCAAGAAATGAAAGAGGGTTTTTTGGGATCGGATTCATATCTAATATTTACGAAGGAGAAAAAAAAGTTTATTCCAAAAAATTATGAATATATTGCACAAGCACCCACAGGGATACATCAAGTTTACATACCAGCAAAAGTATGTTTCAATTGCAAAAAAGGATCATTCACATTTGATTAATTATAATCAAAGCCCGAGCCTACGTCCTCGTGGACAATAATGGTTCTAGAGGCGGGGCTTGGCGACGAGTGGAGATTTCGAGAGGATTTGAAAATGATCAATAAAAAAAAGCTTTCAATTAATATTTGTTTTTTAATAATATTTATTATTATTCTCATATTATTTATCGTTCCATTTGATAGAGATAATGAAGAA
>JAEHCK010000072.1 GCA_020696345.1 Thermoplasmata archaeon
ACCACATGTACGGTTTGATGAGGGGGTGGTGGACGTAAGCCCACTGCCCTACTCTACCTAATATGGGTGTGCACCTTCTTTCTACCCTTCACGCGAAGCTCTTTCTGCAAGCCCAAATCGTTCTTTAGATGATTGTTAATAGACTCAGCTAACTGACGCTTGCCCTTGTCTTTCTTCATTGCCTCAGGGTTCTTCTGGGCCCGTTCCATGACAATATTACGATAATATGCACCTACTGGCTCAAGGAATCGCATACCTTCGTTGATGACCCGCTCGCTTTCGAAGAAACGATCCTGTGCAGATCTTTCCACAGTGCTCGGTCGCCCTCGTTTGCACCGTTTTTCCTTGCCCCAGGCACCCTCAGACAATGCAATCTGCTGCAAAGAACGCCCCTGCTCGACAATATTTTCCCTCTATGGGTAAGAAAGGCCATCATCTCGTTCAAACTGGCACCGGGTTTGAAGTCCGTATCTTCCCAGAATTGCTGGTAGAGTTTCTTGATGTGTTCTGGCATAACCGTCTTCCCGAATTACCAATCTGTCTTGGACCTGATAATGCAATGTAGTTCCGAACATGGTTTGTGCCACTGCGATGTTCTCAAGGGTTGGATATATTCCATCCACCCTATGGTTTTTTGTATGTATCCCTAACTCTTGTAGATGTTCAAGTTGTCCAATAAGGGTATATCCCTCACAATCCGTCCCTTCGATGATTTCGTTGATTATCGGAAGCCCAGTTGCTCGACAGGTAATGATATCTTCTTTGAGGCCAGTCTTTTTATAGTGTCCATTGTATTTTCCATCCGCGGCTTTTTCTTCTATTTGGGGTTTCCTAATAACAATATAATAATAGAAAGTTGATAAAAACATCCATATCCCAAGTGTAATCAAGGCAGTATAATTCGGATCATAACATTGTCCGATTACTATTAACCGCTCAAATGACCATTTTGGGATAAGGGCATTATGGAAGTGGAGAAATAAACTAGTTATGAAAGATAATAATAATAAGTAGCAAAGCACTGGCCGATCAAGATTCCAGAAATTCTCAATGAAAATTGAAAGTAGATAACATGAAAGTATGATAATAAAAGCGTAAATAATGTTTATGAGTTCCGGCGGCATTAAGCAAGCACCCCCTCTTTCTCGCGGGTAATGGACGAGATTATGTCGTTCGAAGTGACTATTTGAGGTTTTGTAATCAATGGTATCTGGCGTTTGATATGATACCAACGATAGAGCATATATTGGATATTCTGGGGTAAGCCAGCTCGAATTATAGTCAAGATAGCGACAGCGAACACATCCGCGTTTTTAAGAGCGTTTTCCTCCAAACGCATCCTAAGTAAAGATAAGTTCGAGGGGATTGAATCTGGAATTAGCAAACGATACCTAGGTTGGTTAAAAAAATGTTCCTTTAGAAGATCTAATATTTCTTTTGGAATATTCTCTTTCATAAGGTACGAATAAGCGAAGAGAAAGCGGTTGTTTGCGGCGGAGGATAAACATCTTTTTAAATTTCTATTATAGCGAACTTTATGCAAATGAAAATCATCACTAACAAAATTATCTTTTAAGGATAATCTTTTACCCAAACCTAAATCTGATATTGATTTTGATTTTGGTGATTTATGAAATTTTACTTTTTTTAATTTTATTTTTCTATTGTGTTTGCTAATTTTCTTAGATTTTCCAAATAATACTAAAAACAGAAAACAGCAAAACAAGTTAAAACACAAATGATCACCTCCAAGTTGTTATACTTTTAATACAAACCTTTTGACATAGATATTATAGTTATTTCCGATATATAAACTTTCTATATCAGGAAGATAACGATTCCACGGATTTGTAACAGTTTTTTGAAACTGATATATAATGCGGAAATGTTTTTATATAATGGATATCATTTCAAAGAAGTGTTCTATAAAAATAGAATCATTCCCTAAAAATAGAATCATTCCCTAAAAATAGAATCATTCCCTAAAAATAGAATCATTCCCTAAAAATAGAATCATTAACTTATTGAAAATGGGGGTGCCATTTTAAAAGAAAATGAGAATAAAACAGACGATTCAACTAACGTTTCAGAAAAAATATCTGCTAAGGCTAAAAAAAAAATTCTTTCAAAGATAAAGAATCGTACCATTAACAAGGAAATTCGTAATATTTCCAATGAATGGTTTAAAAATATTGTTGCCTTAGGGCCTCCCACGTTTCAAGTTCTTAATGTATTATTAGAAAATTATTATAAAAACCCTCATCCAGATAAGCAATATCTTTCGTATAGTGAATTAGTTGAAAGGACCAAAATTCCTTTATCAACGTTATCAAACTTTGTTAATAATTTAAAAGATAATAATTATATTGAAGAAGGCTGTCCAAGAGAAAAACCAGGTGGGAAAAAAAAATCTTATGAAAAACTTTTTAGAATTAAATTTGAAACTATAGTAATTATCTTTTCTCCAGTGTATGAATTTCTTCTTGAAGATGAGGAAAAATAAACAAATAATATTAATTGATTGAATTTTAATAATAATTGATTTTTAAACAGTTTTCAAATATTTTCACTTTGCTTCTTTGATATCTTCAAGTAATTTCATCAAATTTGTTTTCAATTCTTTATTTGTTAAATTCTCATTTTTAATTACAATATCAATTTCTTTAGCTAATGTATTATCTAATTCTCCTAAGGTTTTTCTAATTATTACGACTTTATTAAATAATTTATAGATACTGTTAAAATCATAATTTCCTAAGAAACCCTTGGTTTTACTTGCTAGCATTGCTGTATTTTCAATTTTATCACTCAGGTTCATATCTATCATGTCAATTCTTTTACCGATAATAAAACTCTTTTCAAATAAAATATTGGCAAAATAAAAATCATTTTGGTTTGAGGCTTCAATCGCGGAATCTACTAAAATTAAAAAATTCTCTCTATCTCTTTCTTTATTATTTATAGATAACTTCTGTAATATTAAAGATAATTCAATAATATCGTCCCAATCGTGTTCGACAATCTTATTTCTCATATATTTTAAAAATTTTTCAGATAATAATCCTTTATTCTCTTCAATCAAATCCAAACATTCTTTTTGAATCTCAATATCTTCATTTTTTTTAAATTGGTGTATACTCACATTTTCTTTCGAGAAATAGCTTGAAACATCAGGTTCTTTGATCCGAAATATATGTTTCTGTGGAAGCGAATACGTTATTTCTTTAGAATTTTTCTTCCTTAAATTTTTTTGAATTATGTCAGACTCATGTGGGTTTAATCGGTTCACTGCATTTCGTACTATAGGTATTTCCTTTGCTTTCATATTCTCACTTTATAACTAATATATTTATTGATATTGATAAAATTTCGAATTCGTAGGAATTGAAGAAAGTCAAAATAATAGAACAACTTCATATTATAATTCTTTGTTGTATAATATTTCTCCAATCTGAGAGCCTCTGGTGTATAAAAATCGGGAGTAAAAATTATTGCATTTGTTTTACCAATATCCTCAAGATCGGATTTGACACATTCTATTGTATCTTGGGGGTTCATATGAGAAGTACAGGTTCTTAGGAAATATGTTTCAGGTCGTTCTTTTACAAATTCAAATTCTATTACACCATCGAATTCTCGTAAAGTTCTTGAATCAGCTTCAATTTTATCTTCGTAACCTAGATAATAGAAATCATCTCCAAATGCTGATTTGAATATAGATTTTGTTAATAAAATAATAAATAAATTATCTATAATGTAATTATTCCAAGAATATTTTCTTAAACAATCCAAATTTGCATAAGGTATTCGCATAATTTTTGTTAATTTGATCATACTATATTTTTTCCATTTGAACGATTTATCCGGAACGTCATGTTCAAACCAGATGTCCCTTTCGTTTATCTTTTTCTCGATAAAAGTATCCGCGATCCAAACTCTTCCCAGTAAATTACCTTTTGAATCTAAATATTTATCTGAATATTTCTTTTTAATTTTGTTATTTAATATTTTCAAATCAGAGATCTTCTCAGAATTACATATTACATTATAAAGAACGGAACCAATAATATCCTTGATTTTATTATTTTTTTCTGATTCTGTCTCATTCTCAACCAACCAATCGCATACAGAAATAATAATATTAAAGATTTCAGTTCGTCTTAATATTTTGTGTTGGTCCGCAATATTTTTATTATAATTAAAGGTAATTTTTTCATCATATGTCAATGAACCTAATATATTAATTAAATCATCAATTTCATAGATCTCTTCTTGGAGCTTTGGAAAAAAATGTGAGAATAAAATGGTATCATTTACTGGGTTTTCTATACCTTTCATATTCTGACTCATGTTTACTCCTCCACCTTCGGTAATGGTTCCAAAACAATATCTTTTTTCGACCTCACCCTTGTATACTCTGGTATATCTATCTGAATATAATTTTTTGGATCAATATTACAATTTGTTCCAATTTTCCTACCGTGCTCAAGTTTCACATCCATTCCGATTTTTGTGAAATCTCCAATTAGAACACCAAAACGTTTATCGTGTGCAATAATCTCATCGTCAGAATAATATTTTGCATTTTTTGATAATGGATGGCAAGCAATAGAGGAATTATTGCTAATAACAACGTTTTCTCCGAGTATACTATAAGGAACCAGGGTTTTATGAAATATTTTTGAACCACTCATTATAATAGAATTTATAATTTCTGCATTAGGATAAATTTCAACATCATTTCCTAAATAAGAATTATGTATTGAAACATTATTATGAATAATGCAACCCTTTCCAAAAACACAAGGCCCATCTATATAAACACCATTACCAATTCTAATATCTTTATCCTCGTGAATGATCAATTTTCCATCAATATTTACATTTTCATGAATGTTTGGGAATTTACTTTTATCCATCAATTCATCAGGTGTTACAATATCGTAACCCTCACCTAGATCTTTGCTTTCTGGTAATATTGTCATTCTATTAGCTAAGTACTCAGAAAGAAGAATTTGATGCCAAGGAAAATTCACATCCCAATAATGATCAAAAAAATTCCCAACAACACCATATATATTTAATCCTTTTTCATCTATCAAAATTTTTCGGATCGCATTTTGAATGGAATAAACTCCTCGTGAAGTTCTTATTTCCTCAGATTTCTCAAAATATTCATCTAATAATTTATATGCTCCTTCTGATATTATTATGAATCCAGTATCGTATAAAAATTCCCCATCATCTTTCTCTTTGTGTAACAATTTAATATATGGTGGTTTATCTAAAATGTCTATTATATCTTCAGTTGTTATAGAATAAATTGATTGTTTTTTCTCCACGCTCTTTCTTTTACTTTTTTTCGTTAATACTGTTATATGATAATTCTTTTCCAAATAATCTTCACTAATATTGTCTATTTTTGCATTCTCAACAATTCTATTATAAATTCTATTAAATACATAGTTTGTGAATTCTTTATTTTTTGGAGATTTACTTCTAAGGATTTTTATTAAATCTTTTTTTTCTATCTCATGGACATGTTTTATGAACTCATCATAGCTATTTATTTGAAATTCCTTTTTGTATTTATTAAAAATTTTTTTTATTAATGGATAATCATTAATATCTAAGCAAACATTTGTATCTCCTTCTTTAGGGATAGAAAATAATCCCCAAACGATCCAAGGTTCATTTTTTACTGAAGAAGGAATTTCATCAACTTTTTTAATCAACTCCTTTAAAAAATCATCATGAAGTAGCGAATCTCCATAGAAAATTGCTATGGGAAATTGTTCTTTTTCTGGCTCCTTTAAAGCTATTTTAATTGCCTCAAATGTACCAAGCTTCTGGAATGGTTCTTGAGGTATAAAATCGATTTTTTTCTTATTCGGATTATTTTCAAATTGTTCTCTCAATTTTTCATCGAAATCCTTTCCAGTTACTATTGTAATATTATTTATAACTGGATTTTCATCCTTTTCTTCAAGCTTAAGTTTAAATAAATCATCAACTAACCAATTTATTAAAGGTTTATGACAAACTGGTACTTGGAACCGAGATCTACCCAGATAAGAATAACCACCTGTTTCCAAGCCAGCTAACACAATACATTTAAGTTTGAAATCTGGATTTTTCATCTCGAGCCCTCAAAGTTTTACAAGATATATGTTCTATCTTTAGTTTGAATATGATCATTGAAATTCTTGAACTTTAATGTGAAATTTATATAATTTTTACTCCTTGTTATCACCTTTATAGATTTTGATTACATAAAGCAGAAATTCAAATAATTGTTTAATTAATTAAACTGAGATAAATTTTAATAAAAATCTCTATGAATTTATTGTCACCTCTTCCTCAATCGCAATATTATACATAATTATTGTAATATATAAAAATTGGTAAAAAGACATGAAAAACCATGAAAAATCATTTTTATCCTTTTATTAGAAATTCACCTCCTATTTACAAAGTATTTTGCATTCATCAATAATTATAACCGTCATTAAGTTTATTTCTTGGATTTAATATAATACAAATTGAACCATTAGATACCGAACTGGTCTATCATTTTACAAGCCTTCATGGTAAAAAAATCATTTCCCACGATTCCCTCGTTACATTCCAGTATTGTTAAAAAGGTATAAAAATCTTTACTAATTTCAACTTTTAAAAAATGGAACATTTTCATACTGATATCTATAAATAAGAAAAGATAATTAACCTGAATAAGTTACAGCCACTACTTACGTTGCCAAGCGATTTTTGACGAAATACGGCTGCATTTGAACGTAGTATGCCTGGGTAAAGCACACGAATATTTAGGTGAACAATAAGATGGCCAAAAGAAAAATTGATGAACCCGGAACCGATGAGACCGATATGACCGCAACCGCAAGCACGACCGGAGTAGATGACGGATCAAGGAATAAATCGATCAAAAATAATGGTAAAGGTCAGGTTGAGTCCGGACCTGAGTCCGGTTCTTTGTCTAAGTCTAATTCTGGATCAGGATCTGGTAAAGACTCTTATGCACCAATAATTGTAATGGTCTTTTTGTTCATAATTTCAATCGGTCTTGCATTATTACTTGTTCCACTTTATATTGACATGGGCCTCAAGGCGGACTTCGAACAACTTGGTGGCGAGGAATCGCTGCTTATACCACTCTTTTATATTGCGATGATCTTGATCTTTACCGCTGTGATCCTGTTCATCACGCGCAAGCGCAAAGGCAGATTCATCAAATACGGCTTTCTCGGGATCATTTGTATAAGCATGGCATATGTGTTCTGGGCAGTTTTTAATGCGGTTCTATATCCCATACCGGTTCAGGAGTGGTCCAATGAAGTAGAGATAGAAGGCGGGGTCAGTACAATACTGGTCGCCGACCTGCTGGGTGATTCTGAGGATGAAATAATTGTCGGGGCGGGTGATGGTAATATTCTTATTTATGATAACAACCTTGAGTTACTTGCGTCCACTAGACTTGTACATGATAATATGCCTGCGGGCTTTCCTATCTCCGACCTAGCTGTTGTCGATTTTGATAATGATAATCAAAAAGAGCTAGTGGCCATTTCAGATTATATTATTATTTTTGACATTGTCCAAATTGATCAAGAGTTTAACCTACAGTCTGTATGGTCAAGTAGAAGTGTTAATACAACAAAATTTTATACCTCTGTTGAAACAACGAAAAACAATCAAATCATAGTTGGCTCTGGTATTATAAAAAATGGGACTATCGAGATAGTTACTAACAATAATAATAATAGTTACCAAATGAAACCTATTCTTAACCTGACCTTCCCTGTTAATACAATGACAATTGGCAGTACTGGTAATACAGATGAAATTCTTATGATAGGCACAATAGATGCAATATATTCAGTAGATTTAAAGAATGTGACAGATGGGTTGCCGAACCCAAACCTTTTTACAGCTAATGTTGGCTCAATAATAGGCATCCAGGCCTTGAACATAAACCAAGAAGGTGCTGCAGAATTGGTGACCTGGAACGAGAATGGGACAATTTACATTTTCAATATTGAGTCAGGCAATTTAAAATGGAATCGTGATGTGGGTGACCATATCGGTGGTGTAATTCTTGACAATGTTTTCGAAGATGTTGATGGTTATGAGATGGTGGTGAGTGTCGATGGACGGGTGATCATTTATTATTCCTACGATAAATTGTTAGATGAAAAGTATGAGTTTACCAAGGAAGCAGGTAAACTAGACAGTATGGCCCGTGGCTTAGGTGTGGGTAACCTGGACGGTAATGATGAGCAGGATATTGTGGCCGGTTACGAGGACGGGTTCAAGCATTACCAATACATTCCGTACGAGTTTTCCGACACACCATGTTACATGGGCTTGGTCGTTGCAATAATATTGGGCATCTTTTTGCTGTACCACCCCGAGTGGTACGTGGTGGATATAATCGGTGTGATCGTAGCCGCCGGTGTAACTGCGCTCATCGGCATCTCTATCGGTCTGCTGCCGATCATAGTGCTGTTGATCGTACTTGCTATCTATGATGCGATCTCGGTTTACAAGACCAAACATATGGTGGATCTGGCCGATAGGGTGATGGAGTTCAGGCTGCCCATACTGCTGGTGGTGCCGAAAAAACGCGGGTATTCGTTCCTGCGCCAGAAGGGGTTGAAAAAACAGCTCGAAGACGGCGAAGAGCGCGAGGCCATGTTCATGGGCCTGGGCGATATAATCATCCCGGGCGCTTTGGTGATCTCGGCATTCCATTTCTTGCCGGAGACAGCCTCCTGGTTCGGTCTTGGCGGGAACTTGTTAGTGGCGATCCTAACATTGGTAGGTATCCTATTCGGGTTCTCGGCGCTCATGCATTACGTGCTCAAGGGCAACCCGCAGGCGGGATTACCACTGCTTAATACTGGTGCGATCTTGGGATTTATTATATCGTATATCGTCATCTATCAGAATCTGAGTTTTGGGATCACGTTGCCGTTTTAAAAATATTGATCATCTGAATTTGAGTCCGGAGAGAGTAAGAGTGTGTGAGTGTATGGGTGTGTGAGTTTAGGGAGTTAAAAAAGTTTTTAGTTGCCTGTGTAAGATCATTACACTGAAAACTGTCAACTGATAACTGACAACTGATAAGAGTCCGGAGATTTCGTTTCATTGGGGCGGTGGTTGCAGTTCCTGTTGTTGAATTGGCTGCTGTGGAAATTGCTGTTGCTGAGTTGGTTGTTGTTGCACTTGGGCCTGCTGGCTTTGCTGTGGTGGCGGGGTTTCTTGGACTACCCTTGGTACCTCTGTAGACGACGGTGAAACAGGTGCAGTTGATATGGACACCGGCGCCACTGCTAAACTCTCTTCTTTTATCTTCTCGTTTTTTCTTGATTTTATTACGAATACAGATATTAAAAGGACAATCACAATAACAACGATAATAATCCCAAGCCATAACCATAAAGAACCTGTGATCTTTGTCTCAATATTATCCTTAGCTTCTTTCTCCCATTGTGTCGGGTCTAACGGAAAAGCGTCCTGGCCATCATCATATCCATCATGATCGGTATCTCTTAAGAACGGGTCGGTTCCAAGAACGAATTCATCGATATCTGAAATTCCATCATTGTCATCATCATCGTCTTCAATATCCGGAATGTTATCACCGTCATTATCCAATATGGCGGTTACATTCACATAAATAATGTCAGTATCGGTCAGCCCCGCACCATCTTTCACCGTGAGCTCCACCGTATGGTTACCTGCTGTGTAAAAATTGAGATCAACAGAATCACCGTAGACGTAAACATCTTGAGTTTCGGAAGAGATGTAGATGTGCCATGTGTAGTTCACGATACCTATGTTATCAGTACTGCCTCTGCCGTCCAAGAGCACCGAAGTGTTGACATTGATATCAATATCATAATATTTGTTCTCTCCAGCAGCCGCCAATGGTTTATCGTTGTCGATCACTATCAATTCTTTAACGGTGGTGACATTGTCGTTGCCAGAAGTATCCTTTGCATAAAAGATATAGTTCAACCTATCCAAACTGTGGCCTATGGTAATGGAATAATTCCAAACATGCTCCCAATCTTCAGCTCTGGTCATACTGACATTCTTTTGAGATACTTTATCAAAACCAAACCAATATTCCACCCGAACCTCTTGAACCGCGATATTGTCCCACACTTCTATATTGAAGCCGAACTCATCACCAGTGGTCGGTCCGGTTGGTGTTTTATCCGGTCCGAAACCGGGGCGAAGGGTGTCCTCTATTATCAAGGCACGTTCAGCGGTGTGTTCCCAGTTACCAGAGGTATCTACAGCGTGAAATATGAAATGGAGAACATCAAGAATGTGGGGTACGGTGACGGTGTGCGAAAATTCCAACTCCGATCCCGGCCCGGAGCCCGTCACCAAACTCATGGTGTCGTTCGCATGGGTACCGGTACCTGTATCGGTGCCGAACCAGTATTCGAGATGGACCTTATCGATCTCGATATTATCTGTCACCTCTGTGCGGAAAGTGACACGTCCACCTGTGAGCGCGGTAGAAGAAGTGGTATCTTGCCCGAAAATTGGTTTATCGTTATCCACAATGTTCATGGTCTTTACCTGTGTTTGATTACAATTGCCTGATATATCATCGACGTGAAACACATAACTCAAGCGTTCCAAAGTGTCTCTCACTACAATTACATGCTCCCACTCATCATACGTTCCCTTCATCATACTGATATTTTCGCAAGTTCCCGTTCCATACCAGCATTCTACCCGGACATTATGGACGGCGATATTGTCCCGTACATCGATGGAGAAGTATAGGATGTCGCCGGTGGTGGCGGTACCGGACGAGTTGTCGTTTGTAAAGATCGACTTATCGTTGTCGATCACCGCAAGTTCATGGGCAGAGGTGGCGTTCCAGTTATTGACCGTGTCATTTGCACGGAAGATATAATACAGTGTCTCGGCGTTTTTGGGAACCGATAAAGTATAACTCCAGCTGGTATCGGCTTTATTCATTGAGACATTGACATGATCTTGAGTAAGGGTATTAGCACCTGGATCGTAAATATCAAACCAATATTCAACAATAACCGAGTCCACATCCAAAACCATGACATCAGTCACATTCGCAGTTACAGTGAATTGGTCGCCGGTGGTGGGTGTGTTGGTTGTAATATCCTCGATCACCGGTGGAGTTAAGTCTATGGTAAATGAGACCGAGTCAAGCTCCTGGTTCCAAACACGGTCAAAGATCTTGACATCAACCGTATATACCCCCGAGGTCAGGTCCAAGAATGAATAGCTGAAATCGTTACCAACATCGAGCCATTGCCCGGCGTTGATCCTGATCTCATAGTGGTCCACACCACTATTATCATCATTACCGAGCCAATCTACTTGGACATCACTAATATTGAACACACGATCTTCTACCGGTGCGTTAATGGAGACAACTGGGTCGGTGGTATCTATATTGAAAGCTACAATGCTTGAATTTGTATTACTGGCATTATCGGTCACGTTCACTTTCACTATATGCGGGCCATCGGAAATAGAGTGTAATGTGCGGTTGGTGGCAGATCCCACACCGGTCCAAACGCCGGAATCCACCTGGACATCATAATGACTGATGCCGCTTGTAGCATCGCTGCCGGTCCAGTTGATCGTTACATTGGTTTGGTTGAGATATATACCATTCGATGGTGCGGTGATAATAACACTTGGCTCGGTGTTGTCCACAACAATTCTCATCGAGTAATCGAAATAATAGGAACCATTGTATGCTCTTGCGTAGATCGTATGTTCACCGTCAGTAAACGATGTTGTATTCCAAAATTGTGACCAGGTCGAAGTTTCGGTAATATTCTGCCAAGAGCTGTTAGGGCCGTTATCTATCTTAATTTTAACATCCGTAATAATACTTGATGCCGTTCCGTTTATTGTGGTGTTGCCATTTACATAGCCGCCTTCCGAGGGGGTCAATATGCTCAAATGACCAACCAGGCCCTTGATACAGAAATTTGCCGTGTTGTTAAAATTGTACAGATCTTGCCATGTCGAGCCGTTGCGGTAGTAACTCTCACCCTGCTTTGCCGAGGATACCACGATGGTGCCCGCCAATGGGCCGTCGAGCAAGACCGGTACTTCCGACGTGCAGTCATATGGATGGCCGCCGGCCGAGAGGTTCAGGTAAATGTAGAACTTGTCGCCTTTTGTAAGTTTGATCGGTGTGGCCAGGTCAAGTGTATGGAAGCCAGTATAGTTGATGGTGCCTGACATGGTCGAGAGCTCGTCTTGCAGGTTGCCATTTTGGAAAGTGTCATAGATCTTCAGTGTATAACTGACATTATCCGCGGCATTGAAGAAGCTAACTGCATGCAGCTGCTCATCATCGGTTGCGTTAAATGCGTTGAATGCCTCGGTACAATTTTCCTTAGTATCACGCCAGCCGTGGTAATCATGGTAATACGTTTTATTATAGGGCATGTATTCAACGTCCTGGAATGAAACTGCGCCCATCTCGGGGTGCTGGCCGCAGTGCTTGTCATAATAGGAAATCCAGAAACAGCCATCCGTACTCCAACCGGACCCCCAACTGTTCTTGCACAGCCATGCACCAGGTTTCGGCGCCTGGGTGACTTTGGAATCATTCCAGCCGATGATGGCGATCGCGTGATTAGGATCTCTGGAATCAGTGGGTGGTTGGTAATGCGAATCGGTTGCTGCAGAATATAATCCACCTTCCCAGTACATGCATGTGCCCATTACACCTTCGGTCATGATCACGTTCTTGATCAGGGTTATATTACTGAGGTTTGCGCCCACAGTATACCACTCGATGTCACGTGCATAATAATAGTGATAACTGGAATTATACCTCTCCGGCGCTGTAGTAAACGATTGCCCATCGATATCACGCACCGCACCCTCAAGCCGTGATAGATACGCCGAGGTCACTCTGTAGTCCCCGCCCTCGTGTACAGTTAAACCATTACCAGTTGGCGGGTTAATGTCATCATTATTTTCTTGATTAAAACCATTCCACCAGTCAAGATGGTACTCGGCCAGATCTGGTTCGCCGGTCTCTCCGGCCGCAGCCCAGTTTCCAGTCATAAGAAGGTTGCCCTCGATAGCGGACATGGCGCCATGTGCCCAGCATGTGCCGCCGTCCTGTGATTTCACGGCGGACACGTAATTAAATCCACTGACATTACGCAGGTCGAAAACGCTGGGTGGTGTGGATAACACACTCGGTTCCTCATCTCCAGGTTTTCTACTCCCGCTTGCATCACCAATTATCGCTGCAAATGCAACTGCTATCAATATAAAAACCGTGCCAAAGACTTGCCACTTTCTGTTGATCTTTATCATTTTAGCTTCCCCAGGTATTCTATAACATCTATGATATATAAGTCGCTTCCTAATATAATTATTACATTATATTTTTTTATTGTATAAATATTTATATAAATTTAATTTGTTTTTTCTCCATTTTTTCGCACAATCTTAGTATTGTGGATATAGAATAAATCTAAATCCAAAACACAAAACTATACACAAAAATAAGATTTGACATTGATTTATTCTTATTTTTGTTATGGGCTTAGAATTCCTGCGAAAAATAACTTATTATTATCAGAATTCTAACCCTCCCAAGAAAATCCCAAACTTCCAAACTCAAAAATTAATTTCTTTTAAGACAATCTACATAACAACTGAAAACTAACAACTGATAACTAGCAACTACCTTCAGCTATCAATCATCAATAATTAATCAATAATACTACTTTTTCAACGTGCCTGATTCGATCAATAACCTGAGTTCATTAAGATCCATCTTCTTCTCACCCTTCAGCTTTTGCTTGGCCGTGTCGAGTTTCTCCTGATGTGCCATCTCCTTGCGTTTCCTATCACTGGCGCGCAGCTTTTTATGGAGATCATCCAATTGGTTCTTCAATGACGTCACTGTGCGCTTAACCTCATCGGCCTGAAAACGCAGCTCTTTGATCTCTTTATACCCGCTCAATACCTGCTGGTGAAGTGAATTCGAATTTTCCCGGGCGTCATCCTTATCTTTGAACTTGCTGATCGACTCGTTATGCAGTATTTGTGACTCCTGGAAGATCTTATTGATATTGGCCTCTTCCTCGTCAACCTGACGTTCGGTCTGTTTTAACGCGTCATATAACTCTTGGATCTGGTTATGGATATCATCGGCCTGTATTTTCGCCTGGTAGCGCTCCTGGGAAGAAAATATCATATTGAATAATGTGATCTCATCTTTTAATGATAGCTCAAGATTAAGCAGTGTGGTCAGTGACCCGGCGATATTGTCTTTCAACCCCACACGACTACCCTTTGCCTCACGATGTTTACCATCACGAATGTCCTTTAACTCTGAGATATGTTTTGCATATTCTTTTATATTAAGCCTCAGATTCTTTATAACCTCACGCTTGGGTCTGGTCGATTCCTGTAATTTATCGCGCTCTTTTTGTTTATCTAACGCATCGGAGATCCGGGTTTTCACTAACTGGTTGAATTCGTCTCTTCGCGACTTGAACTCATCTATTTCAATATGCTTATTCTTGACCTTCTCGAAGATCTGGTCAAGGGTACGCCATTCGATCTCAAGTTTATCGCGTATCTCATTGATCTGGCGCTTCAGCTCATCTTTACTGATCATAACTTGTCCGCTCCCGTATTGGTATTGTCAGCGGGCTTGGCGTCAGATCTTTGGTTGGTTTCCACGGTGGAAGGGGCTAATGCATCTGGCTTTATCTTTGCCTTTGCGCGTTTGTTTTTACGAGCCTCTTTTTCAGCTATATTTTTCCAATGCTTCAGGGCATTTTCATGTTTATCCCGATCACGCTGGAACCCGATGCGTTTGCCTCGAATATCACGTAGTTTCACGATCGAGTCCACAAAAGTTTTATGATGGCCATCAGATAATTTCACCGCAATCAGCATCTCATCATGGCATTTCTCTGCCTGTTGGAGCTTTTTATTCAGCTTTGATGCGAGCGATCTCACTGCCTTACTCAGTTCTTCCAGCTCATGGTACTTATCTGCATATTCGTGCAATCTCTGTAGATTGTTCCGGATATTTTTCACCAGTGATTTTTCATCTTCGATATTAACGGCTTCGGTCTGGATCTCCCATTCGAATTGATCGATCTGCTTGGTGAGTATCAGCACTTCCATGGGTATATCGACCATTGATTTCTTTTTCTTTGCATGTAACCTGAACTCTTGACGCAGTGTCTGTGATTCAGTATAATACTTCTGCCGTTCATCCTTGAGCGACTGCACCTTGGAATTAAGTGTGTCGCGTTCGGTCTTGTACTTTATGGCCGCAGAATCCAGCTCACCCTCGAGCTTGGAATATTTTTCAAATTCTCCGCGTATTACCGAGAGTGACTTCTCATGTTTGGCAATTAGTTGGCGTGCCACAGACTCACGGGTCATTATGGTTGGATCGATAGTCGTGGATGTATCCATGTTATCACTATTATATTATACAATATTATGTGGAAAAATTATCACATACCTGCCGCTAATACTGAAGTATAATTATGCATTTTTAGTATTTTACTTGAATTTGTTCAAATTTTAAGATGAGGGTGTACTAATAGTGCTCCAACCGAATGGAACCATAAACATGACTATAATAAGTACGATTCCACAGATAATTAATGTTCTTCGCAAGTTCATATCGAGATCGTTCAACAACATACCGCCGCCAACCAATGCGAACCCTGCGAGGAAAACACCAAGATAATGCAAGACAACTCCGACCTGATTTATCATTTCTTTGTTACGATAATCATTATCATTGTCCCGTTGCCAATCATCAAGATCCTCCCGATAATCCTCCATATCATCCTCATCTTCGGGCTCTTCCGGTGGTGGTGTGGTTGGTGTTGCAAGGGTCATTACCGTTAAACCTATGAACATGAATAATAATCCCAGGATCATGAAGATCGAGATACTTTTTGGGATCTGGTTGGGTTTTAACGGCGGTTTAAATCTACGTGAGAACGGCGGCGCCCTCTCGGGTTGTGCCGGCGGACCGTATGCCTCCGTGGGAGCCGGCCCGGGACCCCTTCCCTGTCCAGGTGGTGGCTGTGGTGGATAATCTGTCTCGGGTGGTGGGCCTCTCCCTCTATCCGGCGGCGGCCCTTGCCGTGGTGGCCCAGAAGGGCCCGGCGGTTGGTCATAACCAAACGAATCTCTTCTTCCATACGGACTGTCGTCATACATACTAATTCCTCTCATTTTATAGATTTATCGATCGGTAATATTCAAGATCCAAATAATTTTCAATTACTGCATATTTCAAACTAATACGGCGGTCTTGTTGGCGGCTGCTCGTCGTAATAATCTCCATCTCTGTTTCGGCTTTTACCTCTATCTTTTGGCCGCTCCTGCCGTCGTGGTCTATTTCGATCATTGCGGTCATCATCATATTCGTCCGGAGGTGGGGCACGTTCACGGTCATGTCTCTGTGGCCTGTCACGGTCGTCGTAGTCATCCCTGTATTGAGGTGGTTCACGGTCACGCTCGCGCCGTGGCGGTTGATCATAATCATCGTAATCTCGGTCTCTTGGCGGTTCACGATATGGAGTACCGTAACCCCGTGGCGGCATTCCCGCCCTATGTTTTTTATTCATTATAATAACAAATATTACTGCCAATAATGCCATTATTCCACCAATCAAAGAGAGGTACCATCCCCAACCAGCGCCCCTACTATAATCATATTTCGCATCGCCTTCTCCATCTGACCATGAGTCCCACCAAGAGTTGTGTTCGAGTTTAGGTTTATCTCCCATTATGCTCTCGTCCCAGTCTTTCATAGATTCATCAAAGTCCGCTTCTACACCTGCTGGAATCCCGGTAGCAGCATAAATCGGTGCAAGAAAGCCAAGGATAATAGTGATTATCCCAAAAACCATAGCTCCTTTGTAAAACCCTTGATTCCGTTTAATTCCTCCTATAATTATAAACACGAGAAATAAAATTGCCGTAATTAATGCAATTACAGTTAGATAGAAACTTACATTCCATGCTAATAAAGTGGCAGGTGACCCTCCTTTATCAATGTCTCCTTCCATACCCATGGGATTGTCTTCATCTGGTTTTTCATTATAAGAATAGACATCACTGTCCTTATCTTTTCCGTCATTAAAAGTTTTCTCACTACTATGACCTTGGACAGATTGTAGTTTGTAATCATATTCCACCCATCCATCATCTCCATCAAGCGCTTTACCTTCCACCCGAGTTGTATTCCACGGCCCTGCCAGAGATAATCCTATAAAAACCAAAGCTATAATCGCAAAAACCATAGGTAACAGCCAAGGTTTACCACCAACAGGTCTAGATGGTGGTGGTCGCTGTCCACGCCGATCCCTGGACGGCGGATGATCGCGGTTTTGCCTCTGCGGCCGATCATAATCATCTCTATCTCTTCTATCTATATCTCTACGCTCGTCACGCGGGTCGTAATCATCCATATCTCGACCTCTTTCTCTACGGTCACCACGTCCGGTGTCACGGCGGTCATCCAAACTGTCGCCTCTATCTCGGCGGTCTTCTCTATAATAATCATCCCTTACCATAATAAATTCCCCTAATTGTCGCTCTCTACGTTTAATTCTTATATGAAATAGCGATTCTGCAATATAAAAATTCTGCTTAACAATGGTTTATTAACCCGAAGTTGTCACAATAAGTTCAATTTATACAAACTGTACGTTTGCGTTCTGATTTGAACGTATAACGCTGAGCGGATACTGTGATGGGTTTGTGATGAACAGATACCGTGCTGGGTTTGTGATGAACAGATACCGTGCTGGGTTTGTGATGAACAGATACCGTGCTGTGTTGATGCTGAACAGATACCGTGCTGAGTTTGTGCTGAACAGATACCGTGCGGGGTTTGTGATGAACAGATACCTGGCGGGGTTGGCGCTGAACAGATACCTGGCGGGGTTGGCGCTGAACAGATACCGAGCTGGGTTGGTGTTGAACAGATACCTGGATTTTATTTTTAAACCCAGGTTTCAATTAATCGATAATCGATCAAGGCATCTGTCAATCGATAATCTATTAGGGTATCTGTCAATCGATAATCCATCAGGGTATCTGTCAATCGATAATCCATCAGGGTATCTGTCAATCAACAATTAATCAAGGTATCTATCAATCAACAATTAATCCAGGCATCTGTCAATCGACAATCCATCCAGGCATCTGTCAATCGATAATCCATCCAGGCATCTGTCAATCAATAATCGATCAAGGCATCTGTCATTTGCTAATTCATCCAGGCATCTGTCAGTCAATAATCGATCAAGGCATCTGTCATTTGCTAATTCATCCAGGTATCTGTCAATCAATAATCGATCAAGGCATCTGTCATTCGCTAATTCATCCAGGTATCTATCAATCCATAACTCAACACGGTTACAGTCCTATGATAACTCTGCTCGACTACAAAATAGCAATATTATCGCTTGATATGATAAAACGCAAAATTTCAATTAATTTATTAATAATCTTTATTATCTTAATTAACATCAAGTTTATCTGGAAAAAAAGAGAAAAAAAGTGTTACCATGCCGGCCGTAAGATTGGGAAAAATGGAGCTCCGATGGTGTGATAATTGTAATCTGCCCATCGTCAGTTCAAAAGAATGTTCAACATGTGCAGGTAAAACCAGATATGTTGAACATACACCGCCCGGAGATATTAGACCCGCCTTTAAGTTCGATATCGATCTGATCAGAAATATCATAGACACTCAATTTGGCGAGGGTTGCGGTGATAGATATCTACCCGATAATGGTGTAGTAATAATGAATCGTGCACCCGACATAGATAGATTGGATGAGGTGATCTTTGATGGCCATGTACAAGGTTCGTTGAGGTTCGATCTACACCGGCAACAGTATGGATTCTTAATGCGGTTGGTAGGTGCAAAACGGATCCTGAAAAAAATTACAAAGAATTATGTGGTGGTCGACGACGGTGCCGTGGAACCCATCTTATCCGGGTCGAACGTTCTTGCACCTGGAATCGTTAAGGTAAGTGACAATATCCAGCCAGGAGATCAAATATTCGTTTTAGATCAAAATGGTGTGCTGCTCGGGTTGGGTAAGGCATACATGTCAAGCCAGGATATGTTATCCAGATCTCACGGTATTGCCGTGAAGGTCCGTTGGCACCAGTATAAGGATAAGATCGATCACGAATGCACAAATTACAATGATAATTACAACGATGATAATTCCAATTACAGAGCAGATCGTGATATTAATTTTAATAATAAACTCCCGCCAGGTTGGGAGCTTACACTCAAAGCAAATAAAACCGTATTGGATAAAATAGTCAAGAATGCAGAAAATTTTATTAGATCCACTATAAACAAGTACCAGTTGCCAATGGCAGTCTCATTCAGTGGTGGTAAGGACAGTTTGGCGGTATTATCACTGGTACTTGATGCCGGGATCAAGCCTGAGCTATTGTTCATCGACACCGGTCTGGAGTTCCCCGAAACAGTTCAACACGTGAAGGATATTGCAAATAAATTCGGTTTAAAGCTTATGAGTGGCAAACCAATTAACGAGTTTTGGACTGGCCTGAGCTATTTTGGCCCACCTGGTAAAGATTATCGATGGTGCTGTAAAACATGTAAATTAGGCCCAACCACACGCTTGATAAAAGAGCATTTTCCTGAGGGTGTGCTGATGTTCATAGGCCAGCGCAGGTACGAGTCCGAACAGCGATCACAAAAAGGTATGGTATGGCGTAACCCATGGGTACCCGGGCAGATAGGTGCTTCTCCTATTCAAAATTGGACCGCTTTACACATCTGGCTTTACATATTTAGCAGGGGTTTGGAATTCAATACACTGTATGAACAAGGTCTTGAGCGTATTGGTTGTTGGTTGTGCCCTTCATCGGATATGGCGGACTTCACCACCATCAACCAGGTCAAGCAGCATCCCGATCATGAAAGGTGGATGGAGGCGTTAGATAAATATTCCAGATCACACCAATTTTCTCCTGATTGGGTTAAGTATGGTCTCTGGCGCTGGAAAAAGTTACCAAGAGGAATAGAACAGTTAATTAAAGAAAATGAGATACAAATTCGCCTCCCTGCAGACCAGAGTACGGTACAAAACGATAATTCAAGAGGTTTTCAGTTGCATTTGGCAGATGGCTTCACCGATTGTAAGTATGGTCTAAGCCAAGAAGGCGCGTTCAATAAAGAACTGGACATGACCCGGGTAGTTAACCTTGCCAATATTTTGGGTAAACCCAAGTATGACGAATCCGACGGATATTGCACAATAAATAATACCATAGATATATTTCCCGAGGGTGCGATAGTTGTAAAAGGTAAAACGCCACGCGAGATAAAAAAGCGTGTTTCAAAACTGCACGCCGTGGTCTTACGGGCCATGGAATGTATAGGTTGTGGTGTATGTATTGGCCGTTGTGAAAATGACGCCCTTGATCTGGAAACTTCAAATGAGTATAGTAGAATTAGACTGAACGAGGAAAAGTGTATTAGCTGTGGAAATTGTTTAGGGCCCTGCCCAGTGGTTAGTTTCAATATTGCAGAAAGCGAGAATGTTAACTAATCATATACTGCACTTTTGCGTTTTGATTGGGTAGAATAATAATTTTAGTTCAATGAGGTTGTGGATGTTGGATATGTCGTTGAGATAGCAGGATGTTGTATATGTCGTTGGGATGGCAGAATGTTCTATATAGCGCTGAGATAACAGGATGTTCTATTTAACGATGGGATAACAGGATGCTAGAAAAAGGTGATAGGAGATTGGTGGTAGGAGATAGGGACGATAATACCTATAACCAATGACCTAACTTTAGGACATCCCAATAATTAATCGAAATATCCAACATCCTAACAATCAAGCGATACGTACAACATCCCAACAATCAAGCGATATATACAACATCCTAATAAAAAATCGAAATATACAACATCTCAACACCCATGATTCCATCACTCACCATTAGCTCGATCTACTATTCAACCAACTAGCTTAGCTTACTACCTTCTATTTATTTGAAAACGCAAAACTTCAATTAGATATATTATATTTATATATCACAATTGTTTGAGGTATAATAATGTCGGATATTAGTATGAAAACCGTTTATTTTTCAAAAAAAGGTTCAAAAAATACCGAGCGCGTACTTGAGCTGGCACGCAAACGTGCCGAAGAGTTAGGAATTGACCAGATCGTAGTTGCTTCACATTCGGGTGGAACTGCACTTAAGGCTGCGAAATGGTTCAAAGATCAACGGTTAATAATAGTTACCCATTCTACGGGCTTTCGAGAAGTGGGAAAACAAAGCCTACCACCGGAGAATAGAAAGAAACTTGAAGGATATTCTAATATTACAATTCTTACCACCACACACGCGTTTGGCGGTGTTGGCCGTGCGGTTCGGCTCAAGCTGGGAAGCTATCAGGTTGATGAGATCATTGCATATACGTTTCGGACATTTGGCCAGGGTGTAAAAGTAGGCTGTGAGCTGGCGATCATGGCTGCGGATGCAGGGTTATTAAACATGAATAATGAGGTAATAACCATCGGTGGTACTGGTAGTGGTGCCGATACTGCAATGGTAATTGAACCTGCTCATGCACAAAATTTGTTTGACCTCAAGATATTGGAGATCATTTGTAAACCACGCCGTGGTTGATCGGTAGTAGTAATAGTGGCAATGATAAGAATATTGACAATGACAATTACTCGAATTAATCCCGGAATCGAGTTATTATATGAAAACGATAATTATATAAATGAAATCAATAATCCGAGATTGATAAGGGAAAGTTTAAGAAGTAGAAATTAACATATATAATATTATATTAATCTATAATTGATCGATCACATATATTCGTTTAAATATAAGAAATACCCCCCCCCCCCATAATCTTTTTTGGTGGTAATAGTGCCTAATGTGAATTACCTAGCTTATAAAAACGCGCTAAAACAAGCCTGGAAAGATGGTCGGATGAGCGCAAATGAATCCGCGATCTTAGACACGCTACGTAAATCTTTAAACATAAGCGCAGAGGATCATATGGAGATAGAACGTAATGTTCGAGCCGAATTAGATGGCAAACCGATCGAGAATGGTGAGCTTGAGTTTAACTCGGTCTCGAATAACTTAACAGAAGAGCCTGAACCGTCATCTGTACCCGAGCAACCCGAACAACTTGAACAACCTGAACAACCTGAACAACCTGAACCTAACCCAGAACCTAGCCCGAATGAGTCCGATGTGCTAGATACACCTAATGAAAACAAGTTGGAAGCGCCAAAAGAACCCGAAGCGCCGGCAGAGGTCCAGGACATCAAAACATTGTTGGATTTGGGTAAAAATGCTTACCATAAAGGTAACTATGAAAAAGCAATAGAATATTGTGATAAGGTTGTTTTGATGGATCCTGAAAATAGCGAAGCTCTGTTTTTTCGGAAGAGAACATTATCCAAGATCGAGAAGGCACAGCGTTCAGCAGGGTCAGCACAGGCCGAGGCGATCGCTAATAGCAATGTAGAAACAGCCAAAGACCCCGCATCGGTATCTGGGTCAGGCGAGGTTGCCGGAAATCCGGGTGATGGAAGTGCGGGTACTGGTGATCCCAATTGCAAATCCTGTGGTGGCTCGGGTCAGTGCCATTGGTGTAAGGGGACTGGTAAATGCTACTGGTGCAAGGGTACCGGGAATTGTGATAAATGTAGCGGCCAGGGTCAGATCGACGGTGAAGAATGCAAATCATGTAAAGGCAGTGGGAAATGTCATTCATGCAATGGCGATAGTACCTGCTATTGGTGTAAGAGCTCGGGTAAATGTAGTAGATGTGCAATGTAGTATTACGTAGCTGCACTTTTGCTTTTTGATTGGATAGAATAATAATTTTAGTTCAATGAAATGGTCGAATGGTAGATAATGGGATGTTCTATGTATCGACGAATTGGTTTAAGTGGTTCATTACATTCTTCGCAGGAATGTTTAGGAATATCATCTTTACATTTATCATGATAAAAGTTTCTACAATTATCGCAATACCATGGTTTATATTCTTCTGGTAATACATTTTTACTACAGAAACTACACATTGGGACGTGTTCTCTTTTGTATACCATTTCTTTAATATCAAGCCAGTTTTTATCAGGTATTTTGCTTTTTTTATTTTCAATTTCTGGTTTATACCTTCCCATTTCTTTTAATACCTCTCGTCCTATTTTTTCTTGAAAATTTGGACTATCATAATATCTTTTTTGAATTGTTCCTAAATTAGACTTAATATTATTTAAATTACTTAATTTCTCTGACAAATCACGATGTATGTCTATATGAAATTTATCAGATTCTTCATATTTTTCGAGAGCCTTTTTAAACTCCAACCATAAATCATTAAATTTGTCCTTAATCAATTTTTCATCATCTTCATTTAGTTCTTTATTATCCCATAATGCTTTGAAAATATCTCGAACTAATATTAACATATCATCTTCATCTTTTATTTTCGTACCATGAAATGAACTTATAGGAGGTTTTAGGCCTTCTTCGTCAATTTTGTATAAAACTGGACAAACCCTATAATCCATTATATTTTTTGAGATCGCCCCCGCTTCAAAAGATATCCACAGTGAGTTAACATTAGTTTCTGTAAAACAAAAAATACCAAAATTTGAATTATATAATTCTTCAGCAATCTCTTGTTCAGAACGTCTTCCTTTTGTAATTTTTGGAGAAAAGAAAACATCAATATTTTCATCGAATTTAGGTAGCCAGTTGTAAAAGTTTTCTCCAATTTTTTTACTGACTCTTCCAGACCAACCAATGAATATTTTCATTGAAACACTAACTCTTGTGATAGTATTTAAGGTATAAATTATTCTCGATTTTTGTATTTAGTTTCTTCCCACCTCGTTTGCCAAGCCGCTATGATTCACGTTCCGATTATGCCACACCCATAATCTTGATTCTCTACACTTTGTTGGCATCCCCCACGGCTTTTTTCCAAAAAAACCCGGGAAAAAAAGGCGGGATAAACCTGCATCTTCGCTACGCTCAGCCCTTCGGGACTACCTCGATCTACGGTCTCGGACACACCCCCTGCAGATACACACCACTATTCTGCACTCTATGCGCGTAAGCTTGAA
>JAEHCK010000219.1 GCA_020696345.1 Thermoplasmata archaeon
AAACCCCACACCTACGGGGATATATTACGAGCAGGAGGATATTATATTCGATGCACGTAATAGTTTTGACCCCGATTTCGGTGATACGCTGTCGTTTTTCTGGCGGTCAAATAAGACGGGCATTCTGGGACATAAGGATTCGTTCAAAGCCAGGTTACTGCCAGGTACGCACAGGATAACTTTATGGGTGTGCGACGATCATTATCATAACGTTTCAGCTGAGATCGAGATAACGGTAATGTGGTTGGACCTGGACGGGGATGGTATACCTGATATTAAAGATCCGGACATTGACGGTGACGACCATTTGAACGATGAAGATGCATTTCCGTTTGACAGAACCGAATGGATGGATACCGATTTCGACACAATCGGCAATAATAAGGATCCCGACGATGATAATGACGGGTACCCAGATGATGAGGATGAATTTCCATTGGACAAGGACCAGTGGCGAAAAGAAGCCTCGGAGTCATCTAATTCACTATTAATAATAATGTTAGTTGTTTTCGTTATTATCATTATACTGGGAGTATTTGCTTTTACAAAATATAGGGCAGAACATAAAAAGAAAGCCGTAGAAGGAGAAATAGGAGTCGGCGCTGAAGGTGAAGATAGAGGTGATAGTGCTACACCAACAATGACACCGACTCAACCGCCATCGCCTATGGCCATGGGGTCGGGGCAGTATGGACCAAGTCCACCCTATCCTCAGTCCATGTTCATACCAAGCCAACCTTTACCTATGGCGCCAATGCCGTACCTGCCGCCACCGGGCTTTACAGGCATGGGCGGGGGTATGGGTATGAACATGAACTTCCCAACATCAACATCTCAACCTATGCAGACACAGACACAGCCAATGCAAACTCCAACATATATACAATCACTGCCACAGCTGCCACCGGCTCAGGTTGGCAATACCGAAAAAAAGAAATTATCAATGTAAAGAGTTTCTCACTTTACATCTTGTGGGAACGATCTTGCCTTTCTCTTCTATGTCATATTGTTTGATGATCCTATCATAAAGATCCCCAATTGGTAATAGAATAGACTGGCAATTAACCTATAGGACAATTGATCGTATTATAGTTAAACCTTATATATCGTTTATTACATTACAAATTGGCAGTTGTTAATATAGGGTATATACAATAATTATAAATAAAACGTATAATAATTCGATACCTGGGTTCTTTCATGAAACGAAAGTTTGCATTATTCATCGTATTCATATTATTTGTTTCAGCAATAAGTATACCCGTATCTACGGGTTATACCATGGAGGAGGTTACCAAGTTCAGCGACGCCAATGCGAGCAAGACATTTACATTCCCAAGCAACGGCGGCACGGATCAATCATCCTCGTTCAGCATACCTAAAAAAGCTGTTGTCACCGACGCGAGCTTCAATGTATCAATGGTCTACAACCAGGCCAGCTACCCCAGCGATCCGATGATCGATGTTGGCGCAGACGGCGATACCGAATGGGCATTTTTCGGTAAAGGTTACGGCGAGTATGGACGGCAATCAATGTTCAGCGACGGTGAGGATAATGCTGCTAGGCTATTCGATGGTAATGTAAGTTATCGGGACGATATAAATTTGCTGCTGCCTAAAAACGCCACTGTGACCTCGGCCAGCATGGATCTTGAGAGCTATGATATTTATAATGCCACCATTGATGGTTCTCTAGAATGGAGCTGGTCACGACCGTTTTATGGCACTGGCTATAACGCGATGAGGTTTCAAACATTATATCAAAAGGCCGAAATAGATTTTGAGGGCAACATTAGTAAGATATATTATAAATCTAGAACAACAAGCAATAATAATCAGTTCAAGTATTTTACAGTTAAATTGTGCAACACCACCACAACAATATTATCAAGCACATTCGCAAATAACTACGGCGGAAATCAGCCTACCACGGTTTTTTCACAAAATATTACATTAAATGTGATAAATGGTCAATGGTTTGAAATTGATGTTGCCGATGATTTCTATTACAATGGTAAGGATAACTTATTGATTGAATTAACCTGGAATGGTGATAATGGTAGAACAATATATACAGAATTAGATAATTCCGCACGCTGTGTTTATTCCAGTTCCTCTACCGCAACATCGGGTGGGTGGACCAATTATAAACACGACATTATTTTTGGATTTGAATGCGGAAGAGCGGCAAATATAACTGTTGATATCGGTAATAACGGCACACTGGAGTATAACCGCCCAGGCGAATTCGTGGGCACTGAAAATATCATTAATATAACTGAACAATTGAACAACCTGACCAACGACCTGCCCGTTGCGTTCACGGACGGTTACGGCAACCAGTTCGTGGATATCCCCGTCAATATCACCAATGATGAGGAGGGTTTGACCTTCTTAAGGGACATGGATATTAAATATAATCTAACCTCCAAGGCATTTCTGAATCCACACAATGACAACCTGATCAACGAGTTGAACGAATTTATACCAGATATTGGCGAGGGCAATGTTATCATCCCCAACAGGATCACCACATCCTCCGGCGGCAAGGTTTGGATAGGTGATATCTCTATCGATTATTACGTGCCCGACCTAACGAACGATGTTCTGTATATATCAAACGGCCACGGGCCGCAGAACATTTGTTATGCAGATTACGAGAACTACACATTTATTTCCCGTGTTACCAATAAAGCTGGCGCCGGTGATGTTAAAAATGTCACATTGACTCTTGACGCCGGCACAGGCGGCGAGCAGATCGAGCTGTGCTGGAACCAAAGTACAGGCATTTTCTGGGAGCTTCGCGACCCCAAGGACCTGGTCACCATCGACGTTTCCAACTGTTCAAGCTATCGCATACTGCCTGACCGATGGGGCGTGAACTTCACTGTGCGGTTCAACTGGGCGTACCCGGACCAATCACTGCAAAGGTGTGCGTTAAAGATTACGAACAGCACAGACAGCTTTGACTTTGACTATTTTGATGATGTTTACCGCGTAGAAACCGATCTCGAGCTTATAGGTACTCTTGATGTGGTTTCACAAGACGAGGGTGTGCTGATCGAAGACGGAATAAACAACTGGGTGCATGCAAGTGAGACCATTACCTGGAGTGACCTGACCGCGGTCTATGAGGATACCACCAATATTTATCCGGCAGACAAGAACTTCAATATCACGATCATCGATAACGATGATGGTAAGTGGGTGAACAGCAGCAGCTCTGGTAATAAGTTCGTGATAACCACCGTATCCGACCCCGTGTCAGATTATTTCGACATTCATTATATTAATATCACAGATATCCCCGGTGTTGGCCGTGACGTGTCTGATTGGACATTCATGGTCAAGACCGACAACGACGGTCCCTTGGTGCCGCCCAACCTGCTGGTTCGTGCAGACTCGACAGGTGATACTGAAACCAATTACGACGATGACACCGAGGTATATATCACCTGGACCCCGGGCAGCGATGCCGGCGGGTCAGGGATATTGGAATATGCCATGGGCTACGAGAATAACAAACCAACGACCATCAAAGAAAGTGGTTGCAAAGGCACAGGCGAAGAAGGGGTATCCACATTCTATGTTCGCGCACGTGACCGCGTGGGTAACTGGGGCGCCACCGGGAGCGCTTCAATTTTCATCGACCTGACCAACCTGAACTTTGCCGAGCCGATTCCGCCGCCGGAGATCTGGCATACCTCGAAAACCGTGGAATGCGGTATCACGATCAAGGATCTTAGCGGCAGCGGTGTGATGGCGTCTTCTATACAATATCGATTCGTGGATAAAGGTTATATCGGCTCGGGCTCGTGGAATAGTTATCAAACACAATCGAACGAGGAAATCATTGTATGCGGACAGGATATCACTTTTAAAAATGACGGTGTGGAAAAGAAGGTTCAATGGCGTGCGAAGGATCTTGCGGGGAACGGGTATATAGAATCAAATATATTTAATCTGAAGATAGACAGCACCCCGGTCACTTTCGAGAGCTTTGGGTTCAACTTGAATGTCTGGCATAATACTGTTACACCCGAGATCAAGTTCTATATCAATGATACCAACCCGAACGGCGACGAATCCTCAGGCGTGGATGTGGGCAATATTTTTTATTCATATTCCACCGTCGGCGACCTGAATTACGTTGACTGGGAACCTTCATATCCGAGTGGTTCGGGTAATTCTGTAATATGCACGATCAACCCAACTTTAGAAGAGGGTAATCAAAATCATATCCGGTTCAAGGCTTTTGACCTGGCCGGGAACGAGATCATATCGGAACCTTACAGAGTCAAGATCGACATATCGAAACCGATATTCTCGGAGCCGGTACCCAGCCCCACAACTTGGTGTAATAGAACGCATTTACAGTGTAATATTACCATCTC
>JAEHCK010000016.1 GCA_020696345.1 Thermoplasmata archaeon
AAGTGAAGGATTCAATAATAAAATAAATATTGTGAAAAGAAAAGCATATGGTTATTGGGATATGGAATATTTTATTCTGAAAATCTTTCAGGCATGCGGGGTGATGAAACTATGATTTCCCTAAATTGGGAGAAGAGGCTATTAAACTAAACTTCACTTTTTAAATTTTTTATTAAACTTGATGGAAAACACTATTCATTTTTTAGTGAATGGTAAAGAAGCATATTCAATCTTTACCCATTTGGCATTAGGACATTTTTGTTTTAAAGTTTTTATAAGTTTATTGTAAAAATCATTTTTAAATCTATATTTATGAAATGCTGGAGCTGAAGGTTCATTTTCGTTATTTTCATAAATAGAAATAAATGAAGTTTTTAATCCACCGGTAAATGTGTGGTTACCATAACCAATCTTTGTAATGTTTTCATATCTATGAAATGTTTTTTTCATTAAACAATCACCTAAATTATGCATAGCTGATGATATTCCTAATTCGTATATCCCATTAATTTCTATCCCACCACCTGCATGTAGTAATATTATAAAGATGATCATAAAAAAGATCCAAATCGTCGCACCAAAAATTGAAGATCCAATAAGAGTCCATTTAAAAATAATTGTACAGTAGGTAAAGGTAATCATTAGTGCAATAGAAAAAATAAGAAAAATTACTACTTTTATTTGACCACTAATAGTATCATAAAATTCACCTGTAATTCCTTTATATTTTAGCTTACCTCGGACATTTTCTTTATACATCGATCTCCAATCCTTTTTTTAAAATAATTCATAATCTGTTGATATTTCTAAAAAAAGTTCGTTATTACCACCTAATTTTGTTTCAGAGTCACTTATGCATCCAATCGAAAACAATAATATACATATTATTGCCAATACTATACACCGTTTTTTCATATATTTCATCTCAGTTCCTGCAATATCTTTCAATTCATATGTATGAGGGGATGTTATTTGAGCACCGTAAACTTTCGGATAACTCGTTCATATCCGCATTGCGTATATCATTCCAATTCTAGGTTATATCCGCATTGCGTTATATCATTCCAATCCTAGTGTAAATCTGCATTGCGTATATATTCATTTTGGATGAATCATTTAACTTTCTTCTAAATTACACTTTCATTTCTCTAAGCTACATCGTGTCCAGAGGATTTACGATCTTTCCTAAAGCCCTATTACTTACATGAGTATAAATTTCGTTGTTTTCGAATTCTTATGACCGAGTAAATCCTGAATGTAACGTATGTCAATTCCGCTTTCAAGAAGATATGTAGCAAAACTGTGCCTCAAGCTATGAACATACACAAAAGTCAACTTTAGTCTATTATCTCTATTTATTAATCCATCACCTACCATGGATAATATCTAATATTTGGTCACCATACTTGATTATTTTGGTAGGGCCCAGGCCGTGAATATCTTGCAGCTCTAATAATGTACTTGGCATTTCTGTTGAGATATCCATTAATGTGCGGTCGTGCATTACACAATAAGCAGGGATCTTTGATGATTTGCTAATATCTTTTCGCCAGTCCTTTAACCTCGTTAAAGTATCGTTTGATAGGTTTATTTTTAGAGTTGGCCTTGATCGAAAGTTCTTTTCGCTCATTAGGCTTATCATCTGGTCTGTAATGAAGTATGTGTGTGAGCCTGTGTAAGTCAAGTGTAAAATGCGCTTTGCACGACTCATTGCCACATAAAAGAGCCGCTTTTCCTCCTCTTCTTTATCATATTCTTCAATTTTGACCAGGTCAATTACCGGATGTTCCGAGCCTTTGCAGGGGAAATTATTAGGAGTGCAGCCTATTACAAATACCATTTCAGCTTCCATACCCTTTATTGCATGAATTGTTGCCAGAGTTATTTCATCCTCACGAGCCAAAACACTTCTTCTTACCTCATCACTCCTGACAACATGGTTGATCTTCTTTTGTTTCATTAATTGTGACAACTCATTCAATATCTTGTTTGTTCTGGCTAAGACAAAGATTTCATTTCTAGGTAAATTAGACGACATTATCTTTTTAATGACAAATTCAAACTCAATATCTTGAGAAGAAAATTTTAATAATTGTATCTCGGATTCTCCCTTTACATTTGATTCAAGATCGGCGAAACCCATATTTCTGATGGAACTGTTTATGAGTTTTACTATGTGTTCTGTGGAACGATAATTCTCTGATAAAGTTATGATCTCGCATTCAGGATACTTTTCTTCAAAATTTAGAATATATCTTATGTCTGATCCTCTCCAGCCGAAGATAGATTGCCGAGGGTCGCCAACACAGAATATGTTAGGAGCAGAAAGTGTGTCTATTAATTTTACTTGTGTTGAATTTACATCATGATATTCATCTATCAAGATATGGTCAAATTTTGGGATTAGATCATTATGTTTTTCAAATAGGGAAAGTGTGTCAAGCAGCTGGTCGGCAAAGTCACGATATCCATATTTTTTCATGTAGGCTTCAACATAGTTGCAAATGCCTAATACCATCTTAAAACTAGTTGCGTGTTTTGTTGTGATCTCAAAAGAGTCAAGTTTGATTGGTAGATGTTTAAATTTAAAATAATCTCTTAGAAAGAATATATCGTTTAAGAATATGTTTAGTAGTTTTTCTTCAGTTTTTCCTCTTTGTTGTGCCCGTGAGAAATATATGTCAATAGCTTGATCTATAGATATATTTAAGGATGCCAATGCGGATCTGATGATCAATATCTTATCACGATAATTAATTACTTTAACTGGCTTATCATACACGAGGTTATTATACTGCCTAAGATTCTTCTCACAAAAAGAGTTGAATGTTTCAACAGATACCAAGTCATTAGAAATTCGGGAAACCATTTCTTGTTTTGCTTTTTTTGTAAAAGTTATTGCTAAGATCTTTTTTGGGTCTTGGGAAGTGTATTTTACCAGAAATTCTATTCTTTTTGTTAATACTGCGGTCTTTCCGGAGCCTGCACCGGCTATACATAATATCTTTGAATTCTTGCATATGATCGATTTTTTCTGCCCATCATTAAATTTGTCTAAGAAAGGCAGTGCATTGAAAATAACTCGATCCTGGTCTGTGATTATGGTTTTTGTTTCCTTGAACCCATAGGAGAGTTTTCTTTTATATAAGCTGGGAGTTTCTATCTCGGATCTCCCTTTTTCAGTGAGTTCCATTACTTTCCAGAACTTATTGCCTTTTATTGAAGTTCTGCCTATCATGTTATTTAGAATTAGGTTGTTTATCAAGAGTGTTATTTCTTCTTTACTACATTCTAATTTTCCAAAATTGTCATAGCGATCTAACCTATTCTTAATGATCGATTTGTTTTTTTCATTACCTTGTAAAAAATCGATCAAGAGTTTTTTACCTACTCCAAAAGGGATTTCGTCCAGTGCTTTAAGTATCAGGATATAATCTAGTTCCATTCTACAATCAAATGGCTTTAAGATATTTAAATAAATTTGGTTATTTACAAAAACTTTGCATAAAGCTTCCCCCATCATTTCTTAATGATGTCTATTGGAATTTCAACCTAACCGGTCGATCTCATCCAAAGGAAAAGTGATCGGAATTTTTAACTTTTAAGATTTAATTGAATAACATACCCCTTGGAAAAAAGAAATCACCTCTTCAATTCCATAACAAACGAGTCAACCTTCTTCTCGAACGTCTTGTTCTTTATTGTCTCTGATTCTATGCCGACATTCGCACTCGGGGATTTACCAAAAAGATCGGTCACATCGGCTTCAACATTGATCCTGGTATCTTTACCGCATGTGTAGAACAATGCCATATCATCGATCTTGCTCTTGTTCTTCGTGATAAATTCCCTGGCAGCCGGAGATATGGTATACCACCATATCGGTGTACCGACGATGACCGTATCATATTTTCTAAGATCTGCCTTTATCTCTTCAATCGTGGTTTTTTTATTGACTGGTGATAGATACGCACCTGCCGAGCCAATGAATCCATTCCGTTTTTTATTATCCACGATCTCCTCGATGTCGCAATCAAGGCCTTTCGCCACCGACTCGGCCACGATCTTTGTATAGCCAGTGCGTGTGTAGTATACTACCAATGTTTTCATTTTTTACCACCAAGTGTCCTTTTCATGTGCTCTGTCGGTTTTGGGTAATGATAATGACCCCTAAATTTGTTTGTATAGATGGCCTTCTTCAGTAGTATCATATACTTTGATTACCATTTATTACCGGGTTACTAAATAGTATTGTATAACAATTTGTAATTTAAATACATTTTATTACCTGGAAGTAACGAGGTGGTCATACGGTAACTAATAACGAAGATATTAATGATCCAGAGAAGAACCTTGAAGTTCTAATGAGGAGGTGGGCTATATTTATCCTAAAGGATATGTTTATCGGTGCAAAGAGGTTCAATGATTTTTTAAAGATGAGAATCTGAAAAATATCTATGGAATTTGATCTACTACCTTTGTTTTTTTCTTTTATGCTTGGGCTTCCGCCCGTATCCTATTCGGGTGGGCCTGGAGCGGCTGGTCCGGGGAGGAGGTGGTTTATTGTAATCAAAACCCTCAATGATCCGGCGATCCACCTTTGCGCCAAGAACCCGCTCGATGCTCATCACAACTGCCTCATCTTCGTGTGTAACGAATGTAAAAGCGTCTCCGGTCTTTGCCGCGCGGCCTGTACGGCCGATCCGGTGAGTGTACGCATCTGTGGTGTCTGGAATATCGTAATTGATGACGTGTGAAATCGAGGATACATCGATGCCGCGGGCGGCGATGTCCGTGGCGACTAGTATCTGGAACGACCCCTTCCGGAAGCCGTCAAGTGCCGCCTTTCGCTTGTTCTGCGATAGGTTGCCCTGCAGTGAAGTTGCCCTGTAGCCAGCCCTTTCTAGCTGCCTGCCCAGGCGTTTGGCCCGATGTTTTGTTCGCGTAAATATCAAGACCGAATCGGTATCCATCATCTTCAGGATCGAGATCAATAAACTTGTCTTCAGATGCTGGGGGACCGGGTAGAGTGCGTGGGATATGGTGTTCAATGGCACGGTATGATCTATCTGCACAATGACCGGATCGTGCAGTATCTCGTGCGACAGCTTGCGGATGTCATCCGGCATTGTCGCAGAGAAGAGCAGTGTCTGCCGGATCTTCGGGATATGTTTGATTATCCTTCGCACATCGGGCAGAAAGCCCATGTCGAACATCCTGTCGGCCTCGTCGAGTACCAGGACCTCAACCGTGGACAGGTCGATGACCCTCTGGTTGACGAGGTCCAGCAACCGCCCGGGGCACGCAACAACGATGTCAACCCCATTTTTGATCTTCTTTTCCTGCGGCCCCTGCTTTACACCACCATACACCGTGATGGACCGCAGGTTGGTACGGCACCCAAGAGCGACGATGAACTCGCGCGTCTGCTCCGCCAACTCCCTTGTCGGTGCCAGGATCAGCGCGCGTATTTTACCTTTGGACCTGGATACTAGGCGTTGTAGGATGGGCAGCACGAACACCGCGGTCTTACCTGTCCCGGTTTGGGCAAGGCTCATAACATCCCTGCCAGCAAGCACCGGTGGGATGCCCTGCTCCTGGATCGGGGTCGCGGTTACATAGCCGAGCCTCTTTACACCAAACTGTATGCTCGGGTGAAGGTCGAAAGAATCAAATAACATGAATATAGACATAGGCTGTCGCTATATTAAGGAACCCCAAAAGAGAAAATAAATGAAATCGATAACGGCTGGCGGGTATGCAACGTTGTCAAAGGCAATTTGGGCGAAGGGTCTGTAAGACCCATAGCCTTATATCCATCTGTTATGCGATGTGCACTGCGATTACAAAGGTTTTTCCAGGATAAGTTTGTCTAAAACTACTACCAACTCATCAATCTTCACCCGAACCTGACTGTGCGAATCCCGGTCTCTAATGGTCACCGACTGGTCATCCTTCGATTCGTAATCCACTGTAACACAGTACGGCGTCCCCACTTCGTCCATGCGCGCGTATCTACGACCGATGGACCCTGACTCGTCATGATACGTCCGGATATTATTTTTCTGCAAGACAGCATTGATCTCTTGTGCCATCTTGTCCAAACCATCCTTGGGCATGAGCGGGAACACACCCACGGAGATCGGCGCAACATAGGGGTTAAATGTCAATACCCGGTATTTCGCTGCAGACCCTTCCTCGGCTGAATCGTCTGTTTCTGTTTCCACATCGGCCGGCGGTTCAACTTCCACATACGAGTGCTCTAAAAGGGTATAAGTGATCCGATCCATTCCGAACGACGGCTCTATTACATTCGGTATAATGCGTTCACCCGTGATCTTTTCATGTTCCATTTTTATGGTAAAACAATTGTTGGGCACATCGAATTCTTGGCCATCGACACTAACCTTGATATTCTCTTGATCTTTCAATTGATCTATGGGTAATGACTCGAGCGCCGCTTTTATTCTACCCGCATCGGTTTTGAATAACGGCCCCAGAGCTTTCATGTCGATCTTGACGGTCGGAACCTTGCGCTCGATCGGCTCATCATACGGGATAAATGCCGAGAGCTCCTGGCCGCTTGCTTTTATATGGGCGCTCAGATCATAAGCAGAGCGGTTCGCGATACCCACGAGCTCCAACCAGCCGAACGACGTTAACGCCTCCGCGTCCCAGCACTCCTTGGCATAATGCGCCATCTCGGTTGGTTGGTGCTTTCGGAAACGCAGCTTGTTTTTATCCAAACCAACTTCGATCAGAAATCTCTGGGTCAATCCAACGAAATATGCCATGATCTCGCTGTTAATAACATTTTTTTCAAGAGCTTCTGCAACCGTGAGTTGCAGCTCGGTTCCAGGTCGCAAAACCAGAACCAGCGAATCGTCCAATACACGTCCGACCTTCTCAAATCTTTCATCCTTCGGGTTGAAGAAATATTCAAGTTCAGCCAGAGTCATCTCGCGAAGCCGAACCATCCCCTGACGCGGCGAGATCTCGTTGCGGTAGCATCTACCTATTTGCGCGGCGCCGAACGGTAATTTTTCTCTGAAGTATCGATATAGGTTCTGAAAATTAATGAATATCCCCTGTGCGGTTTCAGGTCTAAGATACCCATGCCGTGAATTGCCAAGACCGATCTCGGTCTCGAACATCAGGTTCACGGGTTTTGGGCTGCTCAGGCTGCCGTGACAATCTGGGCAGACAATATTTAACTCATTCAGCGCTTGTTCCAAGCCCGCAAGATCCAGGTTATCGGCATCGACATCCGGATCCACGTCTGCCAGAAGATGATCTGCTCGAAACGCCGCCGAGCATTTGGAACACTGGACCATATGATCTTCGAACTCTTCCACATGTCCCGAGGCGATAAACACATTTTCAGGGGTAACATCGGGTGTTGTGATCTCAGCACACCTTTCACCGAACACAAAATACCGACGCCAAATATTGAATATATTCTCGCGCAGCCTGGTACCCAGCGGTCCATAATCAAAGAACCCGGCAAGACCACCGTAGATCTCATACGCCGGCCAGAGAATTCCACGGCGCTTGGCCATACTTAATATGGTTGCTGCATCGATATCTTGTGCATTATTCACTTCGTTCCCACCGGAATGGTTTTGGTTTTTTTATATAATGAAATGTCATATATGTGAAGGCGTATATTATCGTTTTTATATATTTGTTATTCAAGTATTGAAATAACAATAAATATCTAACCCAAAGTAAAAAGGTAAATCGTAAAAGCTAAAAGTGATTAGAACTTTTAAGATTTTACTTTTCAAATTTGACTTTAAAAAATTGCCTCGATCTTTATTCTTTTTGCGAAGCAATTTTTTCATTCCCCGCTCACATTTAGTGTTAGGGAAAGATAAGAGTTGTATAAATTCCTAAGCCCCAAAATACCAGGAGCGCGATGGAACTGCCCATAGAAATTATATATACCAACTTATCCCAGGCCCAGACCTTCTTGCCATCCAGCGGACCAAAAGGTATTAAATTGAAAACACCCAGGAATGCGATTATGAAACCGATGAAAGTAATTGAATTCATTAGACCATAATTTGATACAGTAAGAAATGCAACAGGAATAAGTATTAATGCAATAGCCATATTGATCGCAGGCCCCGCCAGGCTTATAATACCGTTCTCGCGTCGTGTTACATGGCCGGAGACCCAGGTGGCGCCCGGGGCAGCATATACGATACCGATCAGTGCCGAGAAGAACAGTGCCCTCAATAATCCACCCTGGTCATATCTGAACTCGGACCAGCAGCCAAAATGCTGTGCAGTGAATTTATGTGCTATCTCATGTAGAATGAACCCCAAACCCACCGCAACCAATGATACTGGTAAAGCGAAATAGATCAATCTATTTATATAAATTCCAAATAATATACCACCTAACCCGGTGGAGAATACGATCGCAAAACAGATCGTTAGAACTATATACGCAATAGCCAGGTGCTGTATCTCGGTGGAGGTGAATGTGAATTTATCACCGGGTGGTCGGTGCATGGACGGGCGCATGGGGCCGCCCATTATGGACACCCGCCGCACCTCATAGGAACCACGGCGCTCGGGAAAGCGTTCTTCGTAATCATCATCGTCATAACGCATAACATCACACTTTTTGGTAGGTCATAACATATTATTATTTGCTATATAACTATTGGTTTAATAGAAGAGAGTAAACTAGTTGGTCGAATAGCGGATTCAGGGGTAAGGGGTCACAATTAAGGGGTCACAATTCAGTTGTCTGTTGACAGTTGACAGTTGTTAGTTTTCAGTGTGATTATATCTAACTGACAACTAGGAACTAGCATCTAGCAACTGTTTCTAGCTCCTGTTTATGTTGTTAAATAATCAGTTTGAGTTTGGTAGTTTGGATTTTCTTTGGGGGGTTAGAATTCTGATATTAATAAGTTATTTTTCGCAGGAATTCTAAGTTTCATCAATTTTATTCAAAAATTGTCTCGAGCTAAAAATTTCTATCGGAATTTTTACCCCTCTAACAAAAATAAGCTTGGACGTTGATTAATTCTTATTTTTGTGTATAGTTTGGGATTTATTCTTCATTTTTTATTCTTCAATTCTTATCTACAATCGACCATTCACCATATCCTTGAACAAAAAATATTATTCTATCCAATCAAAACGTAAAACTGCAGTTATTTAAGATAGAACAACCCCACCAATATACCAGCCCGCTAAAAATGTGCCGATCACGCTGCCCAGGTTGGCCAGCGCCATGACCATCAAAACCTTGATCACCTTATTACTAAAAAAATCTTTCATGGTCTCGATGGTGCTTAACTTGCGAATATCCTGTACGGTTGGAGAGCGTACTTTTACCTCCACATAACCCGCCACCCAACCGGCCCCTATAGCCGGATTCAAGGATGTAATGGGCGCTGCAAAAAATGCGGTTGCTATCGAAAATGGATGACCAAACGCTATTGCCGCACCGATGGCCGAGCAGATACCGTTGATTATGAACCAGGCAAGTAATGCATCATACAACTTTTCATATTCGCCAAAATATATTAAATAAATGAACATGGCTGCAAAAAGAATGGGTATCAAATAACCCACTACTTTTAAGACACTGTAGCCTTTTTTCGGTGTATTTTCCAATCTCTTCAAACTTGGCAATTTCTCGGGATGTTTAATATTCTTCTTAATGCCCTTCAGATGCCCCGCGCCTACCACCGCCAGCACCCGGTTTTTCGTTCGTTTCTTCTTTTTGTCTTTTTGCACCCTAAGCTCAGATACACTCGACTCCCGACTCTCGACTCCTGACTCTTTAGACTCTCGACTCTTTAGACTCTTGACCCCTTCTCTCTTCTTGTACTTGACAAATCTCTTCTCGCTTCCATCCACATAACCATAGATCTTCTTCGAGATATATTGGTCACGCTCATCGATCAACGCTCTGGTCGCGTTTGGCACCACCGTGCGAAGCTCCTCCATCATAGCGGAGATCACATCTTCGTCCATCATACGTTCCAGAAACACTTCTTTAGCAAGCTTATCAGCTTTTTCACTTTTGCCTTTTGCATTTTCACTTTTATTCTTTTTTACTTCATCAATCTTTGCTTCCAGCTCATGCTCAAGCTCCTCATCTATCCTGTCGTAACCTATCAACGCCTTGGTCGAATACCAGAACAACCGCAACTTCTCGCGGAGCGTCATCAAACGCCAGGCACGGCGAAATGTGATCGTGATATCGCGGTCCACGAGTGCGATCTTCAAGTTGTTTTTTTTGGCGGTTTTGATAGCGGCTATCATTTCCGAACCGGGTTCAACACCGAACTCGCGGCCCAATTTACGCTGGATCATGGCCAAAAACGTCTGGACCAGCAGTAAAAAACCCTTACCAGAGCGTAATACATCGATTACTGTCGTGTTATCCCATTGATTCTTTTTGGTGATCGCTGAATACCTCTTGTCGCACAGCTCAACCGCAACAATATCTGGCTTATATTTCTCAATGGCCGATCGGACCTCTGCTACACTCTTTTTAGATATATGTGCAGTCCCTATCAGTATAATATTCTCGTTCACGATCTCTTCCATTACAAATACACCAAAGCCATTAAATGGTTTTTTTGTTCTGTTTATTGAATTATGATATTTATAGATTGGGTAGAAGGATGTTGGATATATCGTTGAGATGACGGGATGTTCTAAATGTAGCTGAGATTTCAGGATGTTGTAAATGTCGTTGAGATGGCAGGATGTTGTAAATGTCGTTGAGATGGCAGGATGCAAAATTAAGGTAATAGGTAATAGGTGGTAGGTAATAGGTATCTAGCCATCCAAATTGAAAACCTATAACCAATGACCTATAACCAATGACCTAACTTTAAGACATCCTAATAATAGATCGTAACGTCCAACATCCTAACAATTAATCGAAATATAGAACATCCTAATAATGAATTGTAATATATTGTTTCATGATACAGAAAACTTTAAATCCAAAAGATCGATAATTAGAACCATGGCTAAAAAAGGTTGGGGCGAGTCAAAAACTTTCAAAGAAGACCCTTCGCTCCAATCAACACCCACCGATTCTACCCAAAAAAGGTCAACGAAAAGATCATCGAAAAAATTAACCAAAGGTTCCCGTGAGCACGAACCTACCAGATCTAGAGCCATTACTAAGAAAAAATCTGTTAATATGTTCAAACAGACCAATAAATTCGTGAAGATCTTGGGCATTATTATTTTCTTGATGATGATCTTAGCGGCAACGCTGTGCTATTTGTATTTGTACATTGATTTTGCACCGGACGATAACGGGCTCCCGGAGGTTCTGGAGGACAGTGATGATGATGGTCTGGATGATACTTGGGAAGTTACCCATGAGCTCGACCCGAACAATCCGGATACGGACGATGACGGCATGCCAGACGGCTGGGAGGTACAGTTTGATCTGGCGCCAAAAGACCCCAACGATGCTGAACTCGACGCCGATCTTGACGGGTTTGACCAAAACCAAAATGAGCAATTGGACATTAATGAATATTACACAAATCTCGAAGAATATCAACATGGTACGAACCCGAAGAACCCCGATACCGATGGCGATGGTATGAGTGACGGCTGGGAAATATATTATTTGTATAAATGTTTGGAGTTAAAAGATAATATTCTTAAGTATAATCCTCCGGGAAAGCGTGAATACAATTATACGCTCGACCCCACTAACCCGACAGATGCCGATCAAGACATTGATGTTGACCATAGTTTCCATTTTGCAAATGATGGTTTAACAAATCTTCAAGAGTTCCTCAACAGAACTGACCCGACCAGACCTGATACCGATGGAGATAATTTAACCGATTTCGATGAGCTTGTAATATATGGAACCAACCCGTTGAAACTCGACACCGACGGCGATGGTCTTTATGATGGTTGGGAAGTTAAATTTGGCTCTGCCAGTGTTGGTTTGAGTCCAATTTCAAATGATACCAACGGTAATAGTGTACCGGATACACGCGAGGACTTGGATAATGATTCATTGTACAATCTATTGGAGTTTCACCTTGGAACCTCACCGGTTGACCCCGACACTGATGGTGATTGTCTACCAGACGACTGGGAGGAAGAGTACCGCACCAAGCCAATATCTCAAGACGCCAGCGGCGACCCAGACAATGATGGTCTGACCAATCTTTTGGAGTTTTCCCATTGGACCGACCCGAACAACCCGGACACCGACGGCGATGGTTTAACGGACGGTGATGAGTTGATCTTGGGATTTCCAGGAATGCTTATCAAAGGGATCTATTATTCCACTCCGGACACGCCCAGGTATTTCACAAATGCTACGAACAATGATACTGACAGTGATGGGATCCCCGATGGCCAGGAGGTAATAAAAGGCGAGGACGGGTACATTACAAACGCAACAAACAATGATACTGATGGTGATGAAGTTTATGATAAGGAAGAGATAGACTACGGTGATGATGGATTTATTACTAACCCGACCAATATTGATACCGATGGTGATTGGCTCACCGATAAATATGAAATAGATGCATTCTTGAATAGAATAGTGGGTTATGACACCACACCAACCTCGAAGGATCGTGACGGGGACGGACTGCTTGATGGTGAGGAGATCCTTACCGATTTTCACCCTTTCTCGAATTACGATCCTAATTTATATGGCCGTATCGAGACCGGGTTTGTTGATACAATATTTGGCAGGGTGAACACAGATGCAATAGATGGTACCGATCCCACCAACCCGGATACCGATGGTGACGGCATGAGCGATGGCTGGGAGACAAAGCGTGGGTTTGCCAATAGAAGCCAGCTCAGTTTAATACAATTTTTTGATAATTTGTATAAAAGAACCGATTATTATAATATGTTAATAAACAACAATGAAGTTTCAGGTGTCTGGCTCGTAAATCCGCTCGATCATGTCGATCACGATGAGGACCCTGATCACGACGGGTATGATCATGATGGAGATAAAACCATTACGGGCTCAGAAGAATTCAGAAATGTTGATGAGTTCAAATGGCAGACCGACCCACTTGGTTGGGACTCTGACCAGGATGGAATGAGTGATGGTTGGGAGGTAGCCTTCTTTAGCTCGGAATTTAAAAGTCCGGACCCCACAAAGGACGATCACGACCTGGACAACGATAATGATGGAGTTGTTTATTACATAAATAATAAGAGATATCAGGAGAGATTTACGAACCTGAAAGAATATCGTACCGGTGTGGATCTGAACAAAGACGGAATAATTGACCATGGTACCACCGACCCGAACTATAATGACTCGTATTATCGCGATGCATGGTTCGCCGATGATGACGGCGACGGCCTGGTGAACGGTTGGGAGCTGATCTTTAATGGTACCACGAAAAACTCGGAGGGGTATACACCATATTCGGTTATGCCCGGGTTATTTGATCCTACAAAAAAGGACAGCGATGGCCTTGGGGAAGACGACGGTGATGCGGATTATGATAAAGATGGGGATACAAACCTCCAGGAACAGTTCACCGAGGGGCGTGAGAATATTAATGATATTATGAATGCGCCCGGTTGTTCGGACCCAACAGATCCGAACATGACGCCAAAAACAATTAAATTATCATATACATCATCAACTTCATCACGTTCACGCTCAAGCTCAAGTTCAACCTCAAGCTCAACCTTAGATAACCTTGACAAACACGATGAGACCAAGCATTCTGCGGTTGCGGTATCAGAAAAAAACACTCTGAGTACGATCGTATCATTTACAATGATAATGATGAATTATCGTGAGCGTTTCATCCTTTCCGATGCAGTGAAGATCTATAAATAATAATATTTGTGTGGAAGTGATAATTGAATATCTAAAATAATACTATAAATAGTTATATTGTTTTTTTAAATTAAAAATTCGATGTTCATCCGATAAAATATAAATAATCATACAATCAATGATAGAATTATCGCATTGGTGTAGAATCATGATATTAAAAAAGAAAAGGACCGTGCTTGGCCAGACCATACTTGTGATAGTGCTGTTGTTGTTTGCATTTGGCGGTAACATACTCTGGGAGTTCCCCGGAAGTGTGCGCGCGGGTACAGATATTGCCGGCCCCGAGGTCTGGGGCACCTGGACAAATGCAAGCAGCCCTTATTATATCAACGAGAATATCACCGTACCATATAATAAAACCCTGATAATCGAGCCCGGAGTTAAGGTGATCTGCAACGGCAGCTACCAGATCCTGGTTGGCGGCATCCTGTTTGCAAACGGTACTAAGACGAATAGAATAGAATTCGACGGGAATGACACAGGCAGTGCTGATTATTATTGGAGCGGTTTGAAGTTCAATGCAACAGGTACAGGTAGTCTGCAGAATTGCACTATCCGTAATGCAACCACAGGATTAACACTGGATAATTCGAAAGATATTATAATAACCAACTGTAGTATTTATTCGAATTATAATGGACTGATAATCCAAAACCAGTCTCAAAATAATTCTATTATCAATTGTAAGATTTATAATAATTACAGAGGCGTGTTGATACACAACAGCTTGAAAAATCGTTTCTTTGGAGGTGAAATTGCCGCAAATAGTAACCAAGGCTTATTGATACAATCATCTTCAAATAATATTTTTAACAATATCGAGGTATTTAACAACGGTATGTATGGTATAGATTTTACAGGTCAGTCAACAAATAATCTTATCACCAACTCGGAAATATATTCAAATAATTACGATGAATCTTTCTTATACGGCCTGATCTTTCGAGTGGGTGCAACTGACAACTCAGTAATAAACACCTATGTTTATAATAATAATGTTTATCTGTGGGATGTTGCAAATTCAAATATCATCTTTCAAGACTGTAATCTATCCCTGTTAGTTATTGACAATACGGATAATGTAACAATTAAAGATTGCGATTTCTGGAACGATGACTATGGAAATCTATATCTGAACGAGGCAACCGACATTGAGATCAATAATTGCGAATTCTACACCGATTACATAAATTTAGATCTTGAATGGTCAACAAGTATTGAAATTTTAAATTGTGAAATAACTAATATATATCCTTACGGCTATAGTGTGGGCATATTATTAGATGAATGCAATAACGTTCTAGTTCGATCAATCGAGATATTTTCTATACCTGGTTCGGGTGTGATCTGTGGAAATAGCGATTTTTTCCGGCTCGAAAATTGTGTAATTTCGAATAATACCGGCACGGGTGTTGTGATAGATAATTATTCAGATCATATTTCCCTGATAGATAATACTATTTCGAACAATGGTGGTTATGGCATAGAATTGGATAGTGTATCGAACATTTCGATTGATAACTGTAGGATCTTTGATAACGGCGAATATGGGTTAAATATACAACAAACAAATGACGTGACGATAAATGAGGGAATAATTAAAAATAATGTTAATGCTGGAATACGAGCAGAAAATTCGAAAAGAATATCCATATATAACACGGAGATCAAAAATAATTATGGCGAGGGTGTGGAACTTTATAAGAGCAGCATATATTTGGAGAATTGTACATTATCTTCAAATCAAGGTAAAGAGGTCAGGCTCTCTTCATATTCCACGGTTTATATGATAAACAGCACTTATGAATATGAATCTCAAATATTTTTCACCGATTCTATGGGCCAATTCTATTTGGGTTGGCTGCTTGATATCCGAGTTCAGACACCTGCAGGCACACCTGCGGCTGATACTACCATAACACTGGTCGACCAGACGGGCACCATGGAGAACACCACCGAGCATGTAACCGATGCCGCCGGGATGGTTAAGCAAATAATTTGCTATGACCAGCTAATTTCTAAATATGATATTTTCGAATATAATCCATATAATATTACTGCATATAAACCGACCATCGGGGTTGCCTTTAAAAGTGTTGATATCGAGAGTTCACAAACTTTGAAAATGATCTTGGAACCCATTGACCTAATACCTAAGGATATAATTTTTTCCTGGCCACAACAATTAATACCTGTAAATGAATCCTTCAATATCTCTCTGGAATTAACGAATTCCGGAGCAAACACATTGTATAATATTGAGGCATTATGTGAGATCATTGGTACCAGTTTTCATACTGCTTTTCCAAAAAACATACCATCTGTTAGCCCGGGAACCAAAGTCTATGACCTGATCGAATATCCGCTCATTTCAAAACCGGGCGAATATATTGTTAGAATCTCAATAGATAGTGATAATACTGTCATAGAAATAAATGAGAATAATAATGAAATAAGCCGTGGCTTTTCAATTGTCACGCGCCCCGTGGCAGTTTTGGAGGCAAATAGAACGGTAGTCTATGAAGGCGAGCCCATCACATTTTCTGCGGGAAAATCCACGGGTCAAGTTGCCATTCTGGAATACATATTTAATTTCAATGACGGTAGTCCTGAAGCAAGATTAAAAACCATAAATTCTATAGAACATACCTTTAACTTGACCGGGTATTATCATGTGACATTGGAAGTCATAGATATCAATGGTATCTCCGGTGAGATAGATATAATGACCATCACCGTAAATGAACACCCCGATCCAAAACCACCCGAAGATCTGCCTGTTGCGAATTTTACCATCTCCCCCTCTACAGGAAACATCACAACCAGTTTTGTTTTTGACCCATCAACCTCTTCTCCATCATCAGGTGCGAGTATAGATTCTTATAGATGGACATTTGGCGATAACACCACGAGCAGCTGGGTTAAACCTGTCCATAATTATGAGGATGATGGTGTTTATAAAGTGACCCTGAAGGTGGAAGACTCGCTCGGTAAGGTTAGCATCGAACTCGATCGGATATTAGTGGTCATTAATCTTCCGCCAAAGATCGATCTTGTGGTCAGCAATGATATAGTTAGGGTAGGTGAACCTGTTATTTTCAATGCTAGTAATACCTATGACCTCGATGATACACTAGCAGAACCGCAGGCACGATTCATTTGGTATTTTGGCGATCCTGATAATACTAAATACTCTGAGAACTCAATTTTATATCCCGACGGTAAATTTGACAAGGTCTCGCAATTTGTTTATTCCGAGCCAGGAGAATATATTGTTACTCTGGTGGTTTACGACGATGATGGTGGGCGAAGCCAGATTACGCGAACCATTCAGGTGTTACCAGCGATAAATAATGTAATAAACGGGAATGCAACGGACAAGAATGATGATGGAGCATTATATAACGCTATTCTGGCTCTTTCTATTATATTAATTATTATAATCGGTATTATTTTCATAATAGTTCGTAATCGTAAAAAAAGAGACATAAGCCGCAAGACACAGGAGACCGAGCCCGATCTGCGTTCGGACCGAGCGTATGATCATAATTTTGATGATGATCCTAACTACTCCGATGAAGAATTGGGATCGACCTTATATGGTGATGAAGATGAAGATACTCGTGACCACTTTGATCCGGGGAATGAAGGGTCCGGCGGAAAGGAAATAGCCAACAAAACCGATAAAAAGAAATCGAAGAACCAAAGGGTCGATAAAACTGGCTCTAGCCTTAGTTCTACCTCTACCATGCGCACCAGCACGATGAAGCCGCTGGTTGTAGAGGTGTCGCCATCTGAAGAAAACGTAGTTGCCTGGAAAGATGAATCCAGCGCACAGGAGCACATAATCTCCTTGGCCGATGTCGAGGTGGTTTCCGACCAGGCGTTGTTAGGTGCAACCAGGATCGGCGTCGATGATGAGGAAGAAGAGTTTGAGTATGATCATATCGAGGATATATATGAAAAAGGAACCGACTCTGTTGATTGGGGGGTCCCCTCAGATCCTGATTATAATGGCGAGCGCGATGGTGATGTTGATGGTAATGGTATTAGTGATGCAGAGGAAGAAGATGTATGGGTAGATGAAGAAGAACCGTTTGATGAATATGATATCGAAGATCTTGAGCCTGAACAAGAGCACTTGGTCTTCGAGTTCGAAGAGGATGGTGAGACGAAAACCAAGGAGCTGGTGGTTGAGGCCTCGCCAGAGCAATTCGAAACCGGCCCGAGTTCGGTGCATAAAAAGAGACCGAAACAAAAAGGTGACCGGCTAATTGCTATACCCGGTGTGGGTTTTGTGAAACGTAGCGACCTTCGAATGGCAGTTGGTCTACCGCCCGAAGATATCGACGGATTTAAGGCTGATGATCTTAAGTATGAGGAGATACCGATCCCGGATGGTGTGCCGCTTAAGATCGATTATTCTTTGGTATCGGAGCCCGAACTCTGCTGTAAATGGTGCGATAAACCAATTAAAAGCAAATACATCAAGTTCCGGCGTAAAGAGAAGGATGGCACGAAGTTTTCTATTATGGGCCCGTTCTGCTCACCCGAATGTGCAAGTAAGTTCAGTAAATAGTCTTGGATTAGTCCATAGAGTCGGGAGCCGTGGCCTTCGGTCAAGCCTTCGGCCGACCACTATGATTATTTAATAAACAGAATCGTTTGGTGAGGGGTGACCGTTTCGACTAGTTATCGATGGAAAGCACTGGGGGAGGGGTGTAAAATGGATAAGTTAGTGTTTACTGGTCGAGGGTCAAAAAAGTTTTCAGTTTTTAGTTGCTAGTTGCCAGTGTGAGATCATTACACTGAAAACAGTCAACTGACAACTATCAAGTTGAGAGAGTCGGAAGCCGGAAGGAGTGATGTGTAAATATCAAAGTAAAACGAATTAACCAGAAAATATTTTAAATATGACGAGTAATATCATCCCCAATTACCTCAGGCATTGTCTATAATTCAATAACGTTAAATTTCAGGTGTACAGATGCAAGATATAATTAAGTTAGTTCTCACAAATTTGAATACAATTTTGTTAGTGCTCATAGTTTTCTTAGGTTATTTTACAATTATATACGGGCTGAATAAATTTGGTATATTTAAAAAATATAATGTCACATTGTGGGGCCCAATAATAATGTGGCGTACCAAGCGCGGTCGAGAATTTATTGATAGATTATCAAAGCGCCGTACCTTTTGGCGCTGGTATGGAAATATTGGCATCGTATTATGTACTCTTACAATGGTCTTTATGTTTATAACTCTAATACTAAGTACCATTGTTGTCTTAACCACTGAAACAAGAGCGATACCACTTCATCATATGCTGGTAATACCTGGTTTGAATCCGATCATACCGCTCTGGTATGGAATACTTGCATTAGCTGTTGCGATAATAGTACACGAGTTCTCTCATGGTATTCTAGCCAGACGCGTCAAGATCAAGCTCAAATCATTAGGCGTACTTCTATTCATTATTCCTATCGGTGCTTTCGTGGAGCCCGATGAGAAACAAATGGAAAAGGTCGGTAGAAAAGACCGCTCTCGAATATTTGCAGCAGGATTAACTACTAATATCTTTTTTGCGTTGCTTTGTGCCGCCATATTTTCCTGGGGTTTCATGGCTGCACTTACTCCTGTGGAATCTGGTGTATTAGTTCTAACTGTAACAGAAGATTTCCCTGCCGAAGATGCTGGAATCAAAGGTGGGATGGTTATTACAGAGATCGAATTTGTCGATCTGAATGGGACAATGGTAGAGCAGGTTGACATAGAGACTTCTTCAGAATTTTCAGATTTTATGGATAAACGGAAGTATAATGAATCGGTCAATATAACTGTATATTATGAAAATAAATTTATCCGCTTTGAAAATATTACTCTTGCAGATCAGTACAATAACACTGAATTCGAAGAAGATCGCGGTAAAGGTTTTTTAGGGGTAGAAGCTCCTGGTGCACAGGAGTTCGTAGGTAGTTTGGCTTACCCGGTAAGGGGTGCTGATAATAAGCGCGAGCGTAGATTAAACCTGGCAAATTACTTTGTTATCTACCCAATGAAATCATTAGACCCCCGGGAAGGAAATCTAAAGATACTACCATTTCATGAGCCACTCACTGACACTTATGAGGTCACAGGGCCGCTTTCGGTATTACCAACATCGGTATTCTGGGTGCTTGCAAACATATTTTTTTATCTATTCTGGATCAACATGTTACTGGGCATTTTTAATGCGATTCCGGCCGTACCATTAGATGGTGGATTTGTTTTTAGGGATGAGATGTCGGCATTATTAGCTCGGATAAAACCGAAGATGGATGAAAAAACACGGGATAGGCATATTGGCACATTATCATTCTCACTGGCATTCTTCATACTTATTATTTTTTTAATATTAATGTTCTGGTCATCTATTCAAGCATTAACAGGATAAATAAATTATAAAATTTTAATATTATATATATATTCCGCGATAATAACTATAAACCATTGGAGTTGGTCTGTTTGCGAATTCTTGTTCATGTTTGCTGTGCACCATGCTTTACTTCTGTACACAAAACCTTAACAGCACAGGGTCACGATGTAGTTGGATATTTCTTCAACCCCAACATACACCCGTATCAAGAATTCCTAAATCGGCTACATTGTCTGGAAAGATACACTGCACTAATACCTGTCAAGGTCATTTATGATAGATCATACAATCTTGATAAATATTTGGTGGGTGCCCTGGATGCGATGTATAGTTCACCATCCTCTTCAGGCGAAACAAAGGTTGAACATCAGGCTAAACCAACAAATTCGAAGGTGAAAAAGGATAATGCTGCTTTTCAAGAGAAGGTGCATCAGAAGGAATCCTTGTCGATCAAGCTCACACCACAAGATGCATCATCGGTGATGCCGGTGAGTTTCAATATCCATGACGATATCAAAGTAGAGGAGACCAAGACGACCACAGGTACGAACAATGATCCCGATAAACCACGGTGCGGGTACTGCATAGGTTTACGACTATCACGCTGTGCAGAATATGCTGCGAAAAAAGGATATGACGCTTTTACCACCACACTACTGGAATCCAAGTATCAACCACATGACCACATTAGATCTGTTGGCTTTGAACTTGCCATAAAACATGGTATAGAATTTTACTACGAAGATTTCCGGTCTGGCTGGAAGGAATCCATCCGGCTTTCAAAAGAACTGGAACTCTACAGGCAGCAATACTGCGGTTGTATTTTCAGCGAGTATGAACGTTTTGGGCCGGAATAAATACCACATAATTATCTATTGGATCTTTTACGGAATTTTTTCACGAACTCGTCTTTGAACTCGTGGAATGTACCTTCGGAAATTCTCTCCTTGGCGATCCGGACCAGCTGTTGTAAGAAGTAAAGGTTATGTATCGTAGTGAACCGCATGCCAAGTATCGAGTGATTCTTGAGTAAATGGTTAATATATGCTCTTGTAAAACCTGCGGTACATGTGAGACATCCGCAATCCTCATCCAAAGGGATGAACTGTTTCGAATATGGTGCCCGATTGATATTCAAGTTACCATTCTTTGTGTGCACGGTTCCGTGCCTGGCATTTCTGGTTGGAAATACACTGTCAAACAAATCCACACCAATAGCGATGCATTCTAATACATCCTCAGGTGAACCCACGCCCATGAGATATCTCACTCTATCCTCAGGCAGCAACGGCACTTGCTCTTTCAATGCCTCGTACATCTTTTCTTTTGGTTCACCGATCGATAAACCACCGATCCCAAATCCGTCAAAGTCCAGCACAGTCATGGTCCGTGCCGACCATTGGCGTTGCAATACATCTGTTCCACCCTGAACGATACCAAACAGTAATGGCATATGTCTGCGGCTGCTCGAAGTGTCTCTGAGGTGCTCAAGTGCGGCCAAACTTCGTTTTGCCCAGTCAGTGGTGTGCTCGGCAGCTATCTTGATTTCCTCAAGGTTACTGCCATACTTTGGACAATGGTCAAGCATCATTGCAACATCGACACCTAATTCAACCTGTATGTCCACGCATTTTTCGGGTGTGAAAATATGCTTTGTGCCGTCGAAGGGTGACTGGAATGTTATGCCATGGTCATCCACTTTTGCATGGAAATCTGGCCGGATCATCTGAAATCCGCCGCTGTCCGTGAAGATCGGTTTTGACCAGTTCATGAACTTATGCAGTCCACCAGCATCTTTGATGATCTCCAAACCGGGCCTTAGGTAAATTAGAAACGAATTGGCAATAATAACTTGTGTGCCCTGTTCGATCATCTCCTCTGGCGTTACGGTTTTAACATAGGCCTTAGTAGCCACCGGCATGAATGCCGGTGTATGGATGGTCCCGTGCATAGTTTCAAGCTCACCACAGCGAGCATTTAGTTGTCCGGATTCATCAGTACATTCCGTTTTTAAATTGAACATTTTACCTTAACTCTGTATTTTGAAATTGTTTTATTTTTTTACATATATTACTTTTCTTTACTTATCCATTGGAAGAGGATCAACATTACAGCCATCATCTATTTGATGATCATCATAGCATCACCGAGACTATAGAATCGATACTTCTTATCAATCGCCTCTTGATATGCTTTTAGGATACTATTTTTCCCGGCAAACGCGGATACGAGCATTAATAATGTAGATTTTGGTAGATGAAAATTCGTGATCAGTGAATCGATCCTTGCTTTGAACTTGAATCCTGGATAAATGAACAGATCTGTCCAACCCTCCCAGGTATCAATTCTATTTGCGGTGTCATCTTTGGCTATATTATTCAATGCCGCCGCCTCCAGAGTGCGCATTGTAGTTGTACCTACCGCGATCAACCGGCCGTTTTCAGAGGTACGTGCCTTATTAATTAGTTTTGCATTTTCCTCTGTTATTATTGCATACTCCTTGTCCATTATATGGCAGGTTATATCCTCTGCACGAACCGGGGTAAATGTTCCATAGCTTATATGAAGAGTGACATATGCCAGGGTAATACCTTTATCTTGCAATGTTTTCAATAAATCAGATGTAAAATGCAACCCTGCCGTCGGTGCAGCTACCGAGCCATCTATATTGGAATAAACCGTTTGATATCGTTCAGGGTCTTTCAGGTCCATTTTAATATAAGGAGGTAACGGCACATGGCCGAGCTTTGATAATATATCTGTTAGTGGTTCTTTTGAGCGAAACTCGACTTTGAACCTGCCACCTTTGATCCTTGAAAGGATCTTTGCTTTGAGATCTGGTCGTACCTTTGATTTGAAATCGATCTCTATCTGCTGTTCGGATTTGACTTTACCTTTCACTAAACATTCTACTACTGTTGGCCCATAGATGTCTGATGGTTTAATGGTATGCGGTTCAAGCACCAATAATTCTATTTTCCCCCCGGTTGGTTTATACCCCTTCAAGCGCGCATTAACCACCCGCGTGTCGTTCAGAACAATAGTATCTTCAGGAGAGATAATATCTATGATATGATCGAATCTTTGATGTTTAATGTGATCTTTATCAAGATCAAGTACCAGTAACTTAGCCTGGTCACGCTTTGCCGCAGGCGCCTGGGCAATCATGTTTTTGGGTAACTGATAATCGAAATCGGATAGTTTCATCGGATGATCGAAATAATACAAGTTATATGAGGTTTTGGTCAGATGCAAACGTTGGCATAGTGTATAATGTATAATTATTAAATTTCTGATTTAAAACACAATTACAGATATCCTGCCTTTTGGAGGCACATGAGATCTTCAGTGCTCAATTTCTCACCTTTCTTGAACCGCTCATAGATCTCTTCGGCCTGCTGTTTTACAATGCTCTCGGTTTTTTCTTTCTTTGCCTTTCGGAATTTCAATTTTAACCCGGCGATCACTTTATCATAATCATGAACTTGGCGAATATAAAAAATATGATTATTATGTTCAATATCGGCAAGCTCTTTGGTCTCAATGAATTTATTTTGGGCATCATCTGCGGACCTTCGAGAATTATTTGCGTCTTTATATAGACCCACCATCTGGTCATGCTCGGTTTGAGCGATCTCTGCCAGCTCGTTGACACGTTTATGCACCTGCTCTGCTTGGTCCTTGGCCTTCATTGCTTTTTGGATGGCATCGCGGATCTCATCATTCATTTCCAGCTCTTTCTCGCGCGCATTAATTTGTTCCTGGATCTGGCCGAGTGAGTCAATGAGCTCGCGCTCTTTATCGGGAGATAGTACACTCGTCATTTGTTTGAATTCCATTTTCTTATGATCGTGCTTCAATCTGTTAAGAGAGATACCTTCTTTGGGTAATCTCTCTTGTTTGATCTTATTAACCTCATCGGCCATTTTGTTATATTCTCTATTTAATAAGTCCCGCTCTTTCTTTGCCTCTTGGACTTTACTATTAATGTCATCGCGCTTGATTTTATGTGTATTTGCATTTATTATGTTGTTTTTCGTTTTATCGTTATTTTCTGTCCTATCCCTTGCCCACCGCTTGGCTGACTGGTTATATTTATCCCGTTTTCTCTTATGGTCATCCACAAGATTGTTCAGTCTATTTCGTTTGTCTACCAGTTCTTGGAGAATATTTTCAATCATTTGTATCCTCATGCTGTATCGTCTTTTATATTAAAAAATATTTTATATATAATATGCCACAATTTAAAAATTATATTCTTTAGTAAATAAACCACTATATTTTAAGTCTTTTGCTTTTTTTTATATAAATTTGGAATTTCTACTGATTTTGATGAGTCAAGAATCGAAAGTTTAGAGTTAGGGGAGTTTAACGTAATGCTTTATTGTTAGGATGTTCTATTTTGTGATTGATTATTAGGATGTTGTATATAACGATTAATTATTGGGATGTTCTAGATTTCGATTAATTATTAAAATGTCTGATTTATTATCGTTAATTCATTTTTGCATCCTGTTATATTGGCGACATTTAGAACATCCCGTTATCTCTTTGACATATAGAACATCCTGTTATATCAACGACATATACAACATTCTCTAACACTCATTCCCATCCTCATCAAATTCTTTAACCGTTCGTCGGGATGCACGTTCTATATGTAACGAGTCTATTACGAATCTGAATTGCCAACAATATTCGTCATAATAGTCTTTACCGCTCTGGTAATATTTACCTTTTATTGGTATATGACAATGAGAACATATTAATGGCTGGGAAAGAAATAGAGGGTCTTTTAATATTTCATCATCATCGGAAAGTTCCATATTTAAAATTGGGTCGAACAACATGAATAAACACCAATCTTCATTTGAGAGTTACCCCTCGCTAATACGCTCCCAGGCTTGAGTGTTCGGATCGAATACAGAATATCCATGCTCATCGAATTTAGTATTGCATTTGGTATTTGTGCATCGATAAATTACGCCCTTCTCATTACCCTTGCCAAGGCTCACCGGGACAAGTGTACCAAGATTACATCTGGTGCATTTTGGATATATTCCTTCTTTCATTCTGCCCACCTTAGATTTTAATCATATTGAAATTACAATAAAAAATTGATCGAAAACCTTACGCTTTCTTCTTCTTCTTTTCTTTATCTCGTTCTTTTTGTTTACGTTTCTTGTCTTTTTCTTTTTGTTTCTGTAATCGCTTCTCTTCTTTCTTCTTAAGCTTTTCCTGGTACTTCTTTTCTTTCTCCTTAAACTTTTTCTCCTTTTCCTTACGCTCATCACGAAGGTTTCGTTCCTGGAACAATCGCGCTTTTATTTTTCGCTTGATAGTAGCACGAATGGCTCGCGCTTCAATAGTTAATTCTTGTTTAAATTTGTAAAGTTCTGCTTTGTTTATGTCTCCAGCCTCAGCTTTCTCATGTGCGGTCTCGATCCGATCTTCAAGTGTGCCGATCTTATCTTCAAGTTTTTCGATCTGTTTTGTTAATTTCCTAATCTTACCTTCACTCATGGTATTACCGAGCCTTTGTGTTAAATTCAATAGTGTCTACTATGTAGTATATAGTAATTATTATAAAGAAATATTGGTATATATTATAAATCTTAGCACCAATTTAGCCATAGTCGGAGAAAAATATCATGAGCTCACCGTCGAAAAAAGATGAATCGAATAATAAAAATAGTTCAACTGGGGAGGATAACGAAAACGAACTCAATGGAAAAGAAGCCCAAGTTAAAGTTCTCGAGGCAAAACCAAAGGATGTGGGTTTGGGTCATGCACATCTGGATCATGTGGTAATTGAGCAATTAAAGGTTAAGCCTGGAGACTTTATTTTATTAAAAGGTAAAAAGGCGTCAGTGGCAATTGCCCAACCCGGGTATTATGAAGATGTTGGCGGAAATACACTCAGGATCGATGGAAATATCCGACGAAATATAGATGCCGCTGTGGGTGAAAATATAAAGATCTCAAAAGCAGACCTTCCATCTGCCCAACTCATATCGTTTTCATTGGTCCGGCAATTACGGATCAAGGGTGGTGAAGAATATTTAAAACAACTTCTACTGGGTCGCTGCTTTGCGTTGAACGACATAGTTGAGATAAATATTATGGGTCGGCGCTTAGATCTTATGATCACCGGGTTCAAGCCTGAAGGCCCAGGTGTGTATCTTGCACCGGAGACGACCATTAAGATCGGCACCGAAAAGATCACAATCACACCGGGTAAAGATAAGGAAGATATTAGTGTGCCAAGAATCATCTATGAGGACATTGGTGGTCTTAACGATGTGGTTTCGAAAGTGCGCGAGATGATCGAGCTACCATTACGCTACCCCGAGCTATTCGAGCGGCTCGGTGTTGAAGCACCCAAAGGTGTTCTTCTTCACGGCCCGCCCGGGACAGGTAAAACACTCCTGGCGAAAGCTGTTGCATCCGAGACAAAGGCTAATTTCCTCTCGATCGGTGGGCCGGAGATCATGAGTAAATTCTACGGTGAGAGCGAGGAACGGTTGCGCAAGATATTTGCAGTTGCGGAGAAGAATGCGCCGAGTATTATCTTCATTGATGAGATCGATTCTATTGCACCAAAACGTGATGAGGTTTCCGGTGAGGTGGAGCGCCGTGTGGTGGCGCAATTGTTATCGCTTCTTGATGGAATGACACTACGCGGTAAAGTGGTGATAATCGGTGCCACAAACAGGCCAAATGCTCTTGACCCTGCCTTGCGCCGCCCCGGCAGGTTCGACCGTGAGATCAACATTGGCATCCCCGATCGGAATGGTCGGCTGGAAATACTACAAATTCATACCCGCGGTATGCCGCTGAATGAAGATGTAAACCTGGAATACTTGGCAAATATATCCCATGGTTATGTAGGTGCCGACCTTGCAGCGTTGAGTAAAGAAGCGGCAATGAACGCACTACGCCAGGTGCTGCCCGATATCGATCTTGAGATGGACAGTATACCGATAGAGTTGTTGAACAAGATCGTAGTAACCTCCGAAGATTTTTTGCACGCATTCAGGGAACTGGAACCCTCCGCACTGCGCGAGGTCCTAGTCGAGTCGCCAAATATACATTGGGCCGATATTGGCGGTTTAAATGATGCTAAGCAGCAGATCATAGAGAGTGTGGAATGGCCGCTTAAATATCCCGAGCTGTTCAAACACCACAATGCAAAACCACCTCTAGGTATTATGTTGTACGGTCCACCCGGGACAGGTAAGACCATGCTGGCAAAAGCAGTTGCAACCGAAACCGAGGCGAATTTTATTAGTATTAAAGGCCCCGAGATATATTCACGTTGGTTGGGCGAGTCTGAGAAGGCTGTGCGTGAAACATTTAAAAAAGCCAAGCAGGCGGCGCCTTGCATAATATTTTTCGATGAATTAGATGCGGTTGCACCGATCCGCGGCAGTTCGGGCACATCACATTCGGTTGAGCGTGTGGTGAGCCAGCTATTGACCGAAATGGACGGGTTGGTAAAACTGCATAACATTGTTGTTATCGGTGCAACCAACAGACCTGACATGATCGACCCCGCATTGTTACGTCCAGGTAGGTTCGATAGATTGATATATATCGGTCCACCAGATAGAGAGACGCGAGTAGAGATTTTTCGGATACATACAAAAACGAATACCCAAGGTACAAGTACGTACACACAAAGCGAACTCTTAAGTTCCGGTATTGACCTGAGCATGCTTGGGGAGCGAACAGAGGACTATACTGGAGCCGACATCGCGGCCGTGTGCAATGAAGCCCGAATGCTGGCAATTCGCGAGTTTGTCCTTCAGGCGGACCCGAATAAAAAAATATCCAAAAAAGATATAGGATCGTCCAAGTTGAAACCCGAACATTTCGAAACCGCCATAAGACTGGTCAAACCAATATCCAAAGAACAGCTGGAAAAGTATAGAGCATTAGCCGAAAAATTTGGGGCCATTTCATAAAAAAATATACTAGTAACGCACTTCTATTGAATAATTAAAATTGAGCACACCCTTTAGGCATGTAGCTTCCAAAGTGTATTTACCAGTTAGAGTCAGATCGTTTTCAAAGTAATAGAAATCAATATACTCCTGTTGCACTTTGGTATCTTTTGTAATATTTCCGATTATCTCCCCAATCGAATTATAAATAGTTACTTCAAGTGTGGTGTCACCGATTTGCATACCATTCTTTGAGGCGCCCTGGAATGAAATGTTGATCTCCAAACTAACTGCGAACTCTTCAATTGGGAATTCTTTACTCATGTTTGAATTGCCAACTCGCTCTAATAATATCTCGTTGCCAGAGTCTAAATAATCGTTGGGTCTGATGGTGACATCCAGCTCGTATGAATCCTTGCCTCCACCATCATCACGAACAGTTAAGTTTACACTGAAGATTCCGGCTGCATTATATGTATGATTGACCAGCGAACTGTTCTCATCTTCCCAGGTACCAAGATCACCAAAGTCCCAAATAAAGTATTTAATAATCCCATCCGGATCTCTTGACCCGTTACCATCGAACCATAATAACTCGCCAACCGTACCGGTAGAGTTTCCTTTAAAAAAAGCGATTGGCTGCTTATTTGGCGGTGGTGGCGGTGGTGGGTCTTTTGTATCTTCCTTGGAAAAACCGTCTAGCAGGAAATAAGCCGAAACACCACCTATGATAGCAATAATAACAATTACTACGATCATAAGATTAAGAGCTTTGCCCATAATATCACATTATAACTATAACGATATTCAAATATCCCTAAACTATCGTTCGATAACTATTTTGGTTATTAATAAATGTTTTGATAATATGCCAAATCATTTTAATTGAGCTTGTTCTTTGATCTTTTGTGCCTTTAACTCGCGTTTTTGACGGACACGGTCAAGTATTACTTTCATATATATTGCATCGTGCTCCAGTAGTGGTGAGCCCGATATTATGGTGATCTCATAGTCCTCATTATCCAGGAGACAATCGACCAATGGGTCGAACCGCATGTCGCCCTTTTTTATTGGAGTACATCTGATCTTGTTCCCGGCATTGTGTTCCACACCGGAAAAATGTGTGTAGAATGTGTTGATCTTGAGTGTTTTTACTGTCTTATCAAAGATCTCCTGAAAATTATGTTTCTTCTTTAAAATACCGCCATCATAAGCATGTATGTGCGCGAAATTCAAAACTGGAATAACACCGGAAACGCGCTTGCAAATTGTGAGTATTTCGTCTAACGAGCCGAAGACTTTTTGTTTACCACTGGTCTCGATGCCGATATTTGGTTTTAGGTTTTGCTTTTTATACCAATCTCTGAGTTTTCGAATATTTTTCACGGCTAGTTCAAGGGCATCCTCCTGGGTGCGGTCGCCATATAAACCGATGTGGGTATTGACAACGGAAGCGCCAAGTCCATCTGCTAACATGCCCGCCCATTTGATATTTTCCATTGACCGTTCCACGGCATTATCGTCGCCAAGGAGATCCATATAATATGGTGTGTGTACCGATAATTGAATATCAAGTTCCTTGGCAAGCCCGGCAATCTCTTCCGCATTTTCAATCTTTTGGCCAACTCCTCGAACAAGTTGGATCTCCAATGCGTTGAGCTCTAAAGCATAGATATCTTCAAGACCGTCTTTTAAGGTACGGCCCTTACATGAAAGTGGGATCCCCGCGGGACCAAATCGTATGAACATGATTACACCGGATAATTATGGTTAATAATTTTTTTTTTAATTTTGATTAAATAATTTTAAAACCAATAAACCCATTAAAGATTGTAGTAAAATATATCCTAATTAACTTCAAAGCCTCCTCAAAAATTAGTTTTCTCTCTCGGTTTCCTCTGGCATTTTACCCTGATCGTTAAGGTCACCTATATGTAATAACTTGTATTTAAAATATTTTTTAACTTATCAATAAAAATATATAAAATTCCAAATCTATCCATAAATTAAATAAATTTAAACACTATTTAAGGAAGAATAATGAGAACGAGAAGTGGGACTATGACAAGTGTTGAAAAATTAATGAAAAAGGCAATGGAATTAAAGTCCAAGGGATTAAGCAAGGAAGAGATAGGTGACGAGTTACATTTATCATCACCCACCATTGATTGGTTATTAACCCGACAGATCAAAACAAAAAAGGCACCTGGTGATGTTAAAATTGGTTGGCGGTCAATTGGGGTATTTCCCAATAGAGTCGAATTGATCTCGCAGATCATGACCGATATGATCATGGAAGAAACATCAGAGCGCGAAGAGGATATCTCATCAATTGTTGGAATAGGTTTGAACGGTATTCCGTTTGCCAGTTTCATTGCTAACCATCTTGAAACAGAATTGATAATTTATCGACCCAATGTAACAGATCGAACTGCCGGTGTGTTCAGTTCGAATTATGCAGGTCTTGAGCGTAAAAATGTTGTGATCATTGACGATGTTCTGGGATCGGGAGAAACCGTGGTGGGCGTCATTAACGCGGTAGAAGAAGCTGGCGGTAAACCAATTATGTGTGTAGTACTTGTGAATAAAACCGAAATGAATGAAATATCCGGTGTACCATTACGTGCATTGATAAGAACAAGATTGATCAATTAAAGATCTATGGTTATTTTGATGGGTAAATAAATACTGTGTTTCTCCCAATTTTCGTAAGATAAAAGGAAAATGGTGAATGGATAATCCAACCAGTTGTTAGTTTTTAATTGTTATGTAGATTGTTTAAAACTCCAAATCCTAAATAGGAAAGAGGGTGGTGGAATAAATTATTGAAGATGATTTACAAGGAAAGAGGGTTTTAACGATAATATATCAACCCGCTTTCCTCTCTACACCTCCCACTTTCCTAACAAATGATTGTTCCAGTCATTCGAACATTGGAATTTGGGGTTAGAATTCCGTTTGGTTTAATGATTGATTAAAGGACTTCTAAGCTATAGCAAAAAAAAGAATATTTGAAAAATCAATATTTTTTTTTGCTTGTTTAGGGTTTAGATATTCGAACTTCGGATTTTGTATTATTTGGATTTAAATTTATTATTGTTAAGGTTCAATCAATTGTTGCCGTCCTTGGCAAAGAAGTTACCGGTAAAATTAAGCTCGGTGTTGGTTTGGTTGATATGATCGGGGGAACTGGGACGGGCTGTGTCTGCTGCCGACCTGGTGGCAATTGCGGAATAGGTTCAGCACTGGTCATCAAAATGTAAAAGTTAAAATTAACAACTTGTTGTGACCCCTAAATTGTAACCCCATATCCCTAATTACAGCTCCCATAACTCTCAACTCCCACACTCTTACACTCCCACACTCTTGACTCTTTAGACTCCCGACTCTTTAGACTCTCGACTCTTAAGACACATCAATCCGTGGGTTTGGGTGCGTCAATACCAAAAGATGTATCTTGTGGGATCCTCCGCTTTCCTGGTTTTTTATTTATGGATAATGTTAAACTCTTCCTTTTTCTCTGGGGCACGATCGCCATTAATTTCTTTATCAAACCATCCTTTTCCGATCCGTGGACCAATACATTCTGTAATACATCCTGGATGGTCTCCACGGGAATTATTTCGATCTTATCTCTATATTTTTTATCTATCATTACATCTCTTAGATTTTGAAATGGGATAATGATCCGTTTGATTCCCGCTTCCGCCGCCGCCTCGATCTTTGCGGTAACCCCACCTACGGGCAGCACCTCGCCACGGATGCTCAACGAGCCTGTCATCGCAGTATCTTGATCAACTTCAACACCATCAAAAGCCGAGATAACCGCAGTGGCAATAGAGATCGATGCAGAGTCACCTTCCACTCCCTCATATGTACCGATGAATTGAATGTGCACATCGTGTAAACTTATATCTTCGCCCGTGTGCTTTTTTATAAGGGCGAAAACGTTCTGGACTGCCTCTTTTGCAATCTCGCCCAGCTTACCGGTGGCGATGATCTTCCCCTCCGACCTGGATGAGGCCGGGGTAACATCTGCTACTATCTGGATCAATACACCGGAATATTCGGTCATGCCGGAATCCGCACCCATAACCGCCAGACCATTCACACGACCCACTTCTGAACCTTCAATGCGGTAAATGTTATATTCTTTCTTTTTCTCGATATACCTATCTGCCACTTGCTGTTCTAAAGACCGTGCAATCTTTCTCCCTTTTAACACATGACTGGCCCGGACGATCTTTGAGCGCTCTTCGTTGGCAACATCACCTGCGGCCCGGATCAAACCGCCCAATTCACGAAAACGTAGTGATAACTGCCCCTGGCGGCCCGACCTACGTTGTGCCTCGCGGATGACCTCTGCAATTGCATTACGTTCGAAATGCGATATCTTTCTATCCTTTACAACTTCCTGGGCAACAAATCTGACTAACTTAAGCCTGTTTTTAGAAGTATCTTTCATGGTAGCATTTACATAAATCTCATAACCATATCCGCGTATGCGCGAGCGTAAAGCCGGATGCATTTTTTCTACCGAATCCAAATTACCTGCGGCAACCAATATAAAATCACAAGGAACGGGCTCACTTTTTACCATGGCGCCCGAGCTTCGCTCGCTCTGGCCCATGATGGAAAACTCTTTTTCCTGCAATCCGGTTAGTAAGTGCTGTTGTGATTCTATTCTCAATGTATTTATCTCGTCAATGAATAATACGCCTTTATGCGCTTTGTGTATCGCCCCGATCTCCACACGCTCATGTGCTGGTGTTTCAAGGCCACCCGATTGGAACGGGTCATGTTTGACATCGCCCAGTAATGCACCGGCATGTGTGCCTGTGGCATCTATAAAAGGCGATGGTTCGTTTGGTTTATGAGAAATAAGCAGTTTCGGCACGATCTCCTTCTCTTCTTTTATACTACTAGCACGCATTATGAAATATAATATGGCGGCTGCAATGATACCGAAAAATAAAATCTCCGGGTTGTTCGGGTACATTAACCAGGCCAGAAAAGCTACGATTACCACCATGATACAGATCATGATCTTCATTCGTTGTTTCATCTCTTTTTGCATCATTGCATTAGCCTTTTGCACCTTTACGATCTCTTTACCTTTACCTGCTGGAACTACTCGGATCTTTGGGTTATTGGGATCTTCCGGATTATGATAAGCGATCACGTCTTCCATTTCACCCTTGGGTAATAACTCGGTCATTGACCGAGCCAACATAGATTTTCCTGTCCCTGGGTCACCTATTAACATTACATGTCTCTTTTGGTTAGACGCTTTTCTAATAACTTGAACCGCCTCGTCTTGGCCGATCACCTGGTCCATCAAACTTTTTGGAATTTTTATTTTGGCAGTATTCTTTATCTTATGTTTTTTCAACCAGATATCAATGTCTGGAAGACTAAAATTCTTTTTGATCATCTATTGACACCAAACTGTTTATTTTTTATAAAACCTTGGGTTGTTTTTATCAAATTTAATATTATGATTTATAAGTATAATTTTTTTTTATCATGAATCACGATTTGTTGGTTTTTTGGTCTTTTTTCATTGCTGGTTTTGCTATTGGTTTAGCAATGGAACTAGTTATGGCCGCAGGGGCGGTAAGTGTAGGTGTAGGTGTTTTAAGCGATTTACTGATCTGCATAGCTACGGGAGTGACTGCGGTCACAGGTTTAACAGCGGTTACTGGTTTAACGGTTTTTGCTAATGACGATCTAACTTTTTTTGCTGATCTAGGTTTAGCATCTGCCAATGCCACCGTTGCCGGTTTTGCAATAGCTGTGGATCTGGATATTACAATGGGTTTTGCGGATTTAACAGTGTTCGGTACAGCTGTTGTTTCAGTTGTTTTTTTCAATGAAGGTTTATAACCCGGTGTGATCAGCGCTGGCGATGTGTACGGTGTGGTTGGAGGTATCTGAATATGTTCAATATGTTCAATATGTTCGATCCCTTCCTCTGCTGCCGGTGCAACTTCTATTTCTTCTCCTTTTTCGAAGTCATCTAAAATTACAACTTTGATCTTTTTACGTTTTCTTATTACGATTCCAAAATATATTATTATTAAGATCACTAATATTACAAATATATGGATTCTCATATTAAAAAGAGAATCCTGAAAATTTCCTTTTCCTTTTAAATCTTTTTCCAATATTTCAACAGTAATAATTTCTTTTTCTTCCACTTGTCCCTCTTTAGCTTTACATTCTACACTAATTACACAAATATCTGGTTCAATTTTGCTTGGAGCACTTACTTCCAATTCAATGATCTTTTCTTCACTAACATGTAGAGATATCTGTTTGAAATCCAACTTAAAAAGTAAAAGGTCAGGAGGTTTTGATATGATCTTTATATCGATCGAGAGCTCGATATTTCCGCTATTTATTAATTTGATCTGAATTATCGCGGATTTCCCAGGTTGTAAATTGATCGAAGTTGGTTCAACGGTCATGTTGAATTTGTAAATTTCCGGTGGTTTATATGATGTATTGACCAAAAATTTTGCAGACTCACCATCGAACACGCCAATTATTATCCCCTCCTCAACTTTTATCGACGGCAAAACATACCAAAAATAGGTATTAAGATCAACCAAATCCACACTTATAAAAACCTGACGATAATCACTCTTGATCATTTTCATTTTGGGTAGATGATCTATCTTATCCAGATATACGTTATACTGAACGTTATCGATCGAGCCAGTATATTTTATTGACCATTCGAGTTTCACAAATGTGGTATTGACAATTGCATTATTCTCGGGATACTTTAGAAAAACAACAGGTTGGACAATCGTCGAATCTATTGTAAATGTCCAAACCGGCGATTCTGGCCCTGGCACATCATCCACCAACGGTATGACTTTCCAATAATAAGCTCGTTCCTCTAAATTATTCAGTTCCAAGTATCTCTCGGTTTGTATTGCCTTATAGATCTCAGTGTTGAAATTCTTTGATTTCGATAAAAATACTTGATAACTCAATTTTTCTAGATCAGGGAAATCCACCGACCAATGTAAAGTCAGGTAATTTCTTTTATAGATCGCAGTATCTGGAGGTGAATGTAAATGAACAACCGGTGGTTTATAAACTTCATGAATACTGAAAGACCAGATCGGCGACTCGGTGCCCATTACCAGACCATTATTTGTTAGGACCTTTGGTAATGCTTGCCAATAATATGTGCGATTATCGAATAAATTAGGATATTTAAAACTACTAGTTGTAACCGTCTCTTGTAAGATCAGGTTATCTTTCGACTCACCAAGATAAATGTCGGAAGATATTTCTCCCAGCCCATTATTTTCGATAATCCATTTGAGCGTGATATCTGTATGATTGAAAATACTGGTGTTCGCCGGTGAGATCAAAAATACCTCTGGCGCTTCTATGGTTGTGTCAATTTTAAAGGAAAAGTATCCAGGGTCACAATTTCCGATATAAACCCCATCATTTGGGATAACTGTCCAATAATATGTTTTGTTGTTAACCAACGGTTGGATCGGTCTGAATTGAGTATTGTTCGTAACAATGGAAACCAAAGTTTCATTGTTTAGGTTCAAGACCTTGGTTAGATCTTCAGAAAGGTATATACTATATGACATTTCTTCAAGAGGAGTATCAATATCTGTGGCATCCCAAACCAGAATTACTCTTGTCGATCGTATTATGCTGCCGTTAGCCGGTTGGAATAGATAAGTAACGGGTACACTCTCACTACCTATTTTTTTAATAACAATTTTGATAGTTCGAACCGTTGTAAGGCTATCCGGATCCTTACCATCATCTGTTACTTGGATGTTGATATCATATGCGCCTAAGAATGTATGATTTGAATAAAAAGTTATTATGCCCGTATCCGGATGGATGCTAAATTCATCTTTGAAATTGGTAGATTTATTAATAAATTCTGCCGAGTAAGTCAAGTTATCGTTTTCCAGATCGTATGCATCCACTTTTATCTCAACATCTTCAAATTCATAAACAATGATTTTATCCTCTTTCAGCAATACATTCCCCAACTTATCTTTCCATCTTAAGGTGCTATTGATAATCGGCCGATCGTTCGTCGGTCTGATATGTATTGAGATATTATGATCACCAAAAGTACCAGCAGGTTTATCACGAGCACCAAGTTTGACCTTGGTGATTCCAAATTTATCATTGAACAAAATGATCTTAATCATCTCATCAGGGAGCATCGGTGTGCCGTTATTGAATATTTGAACCTGGAAATTATCATAATAAACACTAGATCTGATCCTAGTATTCTCATTCCTAGGCTCCCAGGCAGATGCCGTTTGATTCCAGAGATAATATGAGATCGTATCATGTTCATCTACATCGGTCCATAATCTATCAGGGTCTAAGAGCAAGAGCAAGGGTGGACTATCTTCGATCAGATAATAATTATCACTGGCGTTCTCACGCCATCTGGGCGGTACATTACCACCGAAATTGATAGTATAATCACCAATATTGGCATAATTATCTTCCAATTTCGTTTCATTGATCTTCGCCAGGACACGGACAAAATATTCTTTATCTTCAACCAAGGTTATGCTAATCTGTTCTTCGCCGTCCACACCTTTTCCGACATTTTCGCTCGAGGCTAACGGTTGTGTTGTCTTCCCGGCATACAAGAATAGATCAAAATCACCTTCCGGTGGTGGTGTTAATTTAAGTTCTAAGGTTTGATCCTTATAGCCAGTAAAATTGAAAAAATCGTGCACATCATAAATAGATGACAAAAACCCAAAATTCTGCGCCCCCTCTGTTGGCCTAAGCCAGGTAACAAATGGCGATGTGAAAGAATTATCCCCATCATACACCTCATTGTTTTCAAGGCATCTACCGCCATAAGTTAGAATATATTCCACATTATTATTAGGTGTGCCATTTGGCATAACCTTCAGAAAATAAGTGCCATTCAAAGGCGCCACAATCTCGAAAACAGCCGGTTCCGGAAAAATTGCGGTGCTGTTGTGCACGGTTGACCTTCCCAATTTATGTGGATAAGGTTTTGGTGCAAATAATTCCATTAATACGCCATTTGAAGTAGTGTTATCCGATAAAACAAAAAAGAAGTTATCGGCATTTTCACCATAGTTTCCACCTTTTGAGGCGTAGAATTTATACCAATCAACAGTATCACTTGGAGATAATTTGCCAAAAATAGTGGTCTGGTTTCCTATGCCGAATTTCAAGTTAATTTGTGTTGCAGAATTCATATTGTTATTGGGTTCTTCATCGGCATCACTTCGGGCCGAACGTGTGTAGATGATCATTTCATCGGTGCGATCGGCAGCATCAACTGAATCGTCCAAGCTATACTCATTTTTATCGGGTCCATTATTCATTGACCCTTCACCGGTAAGCAAGGTAAAATTATATGCAGTTATTACCCCAGATAATACTAACAATGCACAAAATAATATTATGATATTTTTTAATTTCCCTACGGATTCATTATAAAATCTGGGCGTACCGATCGTGCTCTAACCTCCAGGGAATACTTTTATTTATTGATATAAAACATTTATATATAACTTTCATTATTATAATGTGGGGACAATATAATAACTACGTATTACAACAATATAAATCTTTGGATTTAGATCGATTAAATTCTACACAAGAATAAATATACCAAAATGTTTAATAACACATAAAGCGTAGAAAGTTAGTTTCTCGAATGAGGGGATTATCGATTTAAAATAAATGGTATTAGATATTATGACAGAAAGATGGAGGGGCTGTTGGGAGGCGGCACCTGAGATTTATGCATTAATAAAAGAGAGCGACACTCTGGAAGGCGCCAGAGAAAAGATGATCAGCTACCTTGAGGCACTGGATTGGACATACCGGCGCGATCTTGATAGAATACCATCCTGGGATTACATAATATTAAAAGAAGCGGTACGCTGTATGAAAAACATTATCTCACCGCGTAATGAGCGATTGTCTGGTACATCCGCTTTGGAACATCTTATGACTGCTGCAAGGACTGGTGAGGCTGAAGTACATGATGATTTTATCACGGAATTCACACATTTATTTAAAGCAATAAAAGGACACTCAACCGTATACCCATCAAGTTTAATGAAGGGGATCGAATCACCCGATCTTGAAAAGTATAAAGGTCGTGAGGGCGCGATCAAACGCTCGGAATTTCTTGACAAAATGGGGCGACGAATGGATGATTTTCTTTCCAGGTACCGCAGTGGCTTAGAACCCGAAATTATTGAAAAACGCACCAGAAATAAAAAGAGGATCTTGGATATGCTCGGCGGTACCGACGATGATTGGAATACTTGGCAATGGCAGTTTAAACATGTGTTCAAGGATAAAGCCGGTTTCGAACAAATAAAACAAATAATTAAACTGAAGCCCGAGCAGGAGGACGCGATTGTACTTGCCCTGGAAAATAATGTGCCATTTGGAGTAACACCATATTATCTTCACCTCATGGATTACGAGCCGAATGGTATTGATTTTGCGATCCGTCGTCAGGTATTTCCCCCGATGAGTTATGTTAAGAATATGATCAAACATAATGGTGAGAGGGGACAAATATTTGACTTTATGCGCGAACACGATACATCCCCGGTTGACCTGGTTACACGTAGATATCCCCGGGTGGCGATAATCAAACCGTATGATTCATGCCCACAGATCTGTGTATATTGTCAACGTAACTGGGAGATCACCTCGCCTTTAATGGTACAAGCAATGGCATCTAAAGAAAAGTTGGATTCTGCAATTGATTGGTTTGCCGAGCATGAAGAAATGATGGATGTGCTGATAACCGGTGGCGATCCATTAGTTATGAGCGATACTTTAATAGACGATATATTGAAACGCTTTTCCGAGTTGGACCATATACTATCAATTCGAATAGCCACAAGAATACCCATTACCGTACCTCAAAGGGTTACCGATGAACTTTCTGAGATCATTGGCAGTTATAACGAGGTTGGTAAACGAACGATATGCATGGTCACACATTTCTCCCATCTATACGAGATCACTTATGAGACCGCTGATGTGGTGGCAAAGATCAGAAAGCAGGGCGTGTATGTTTATAACCAACAGGTATTTAGTTTTGCCAACAGTAGAAGATTCGAGACAACGGCGTTGAGAATTGGAATGAAACAGATCGGGGTCGATCCTTATTATACCTTTAACATGAAAGGTAAGTTAGAGATAGAAGATTATGCAGTGCCTGTGGCACGGTTGCTCCAGGAACGTAAAGAAGAGGCTCGATTAGCACCAGGTATGTTTAGGCCGGACGAACCTGTATTCAATGTTCCATTACTAGGAAAAAACCATCTACGTTCATGGCAGGACCATGAGCTAATTGCGATCCACCCCGATGGAAGAAGGATGTATTCATTCCATCCATGGGAAAAGAATATTGATCAAGTAAAACCATATCTGTATACAGATGTATCGATCGGTGATTATCTTAGAAAATTGGAAGCGCGCGGAGAAGATCCTGAAGATTATAAGAGTGTCTGGTATTATTATTAAGATCTTAAATATGGGGTGTTATTTGGATCATACAGGATAGAATATTGCAATTATAACCAGAGAAACGACAATAACTTTTTAATTGAGGTCCAAATATATATAGTATGGTTTTTTTCATGAATAGTAAAAGAGATCTTGCGAAAACACAACAAAAAAATGGCAGTTCCAAGAAATCTCTCTCTACCAAGCGAACCCTGGCAAAGATCATCATACTTGCCGTAATAATTACAATTATTATCCAGATATATGCTATTCAATTCTTATTCATGAGTGATCAAGATCAAGAGCCGGACCTTGATTGGGATAATGATGGCATACCAAATGATTGGGAAATAAAATACAATTTAGACCCGCACAACAGCACCGACAACATAACCGACGCCGATAATGATGGACTATCCAATATCAGGGAATATAATTTAGGCACTGACCCGATAAATTGTGACACCGACCATGACGGCCTGAGTGATTCATGGGAGGTTACATACAACCTTGATCCGACAAATGCATCGGATGCAGATGATGACAATGATAAGGACAAATTAACCAATCTTGAGGAATTCAAGAATGGTACAGACCCTATGAATAATGATACGGATGACGATGGAATTGATGACTATAGTGAAATAAAAAACGGTTCAGACCCATTAGACAACTTGGGGAGCGAGTTCTTCAAACAAGTTAATGTAATAAACTCCAAAGCATTACAATGGGTAGAACCTTTGGATGTTGACCCTATTAAATTACGTGAAGAGATGGGTATAAAGGGCAAGAAAAAATTCGTTGAACTTCTTGATATCTACTTATGTCTGTACCAGACGACAGAGAATGAAAAACTTAAAAATGAATATAAGCAAAAAGTGGAGCAATTGGTGGAAGTTACCGATACTGAAGAGTACCACGACATGAACCAGATAAACGATACGCAATTTCGCCAGGACAGCACATCGTACCTTCGTGCATGGTATATCATGAACGAGATCGGGTTGAACACATCATTTTATCAGGAAAAAATAAATGAAGTTCTACCCAGGTTAAACGCACATCTACCGTCGCGCGGTATTAACCAAAAGATGTCATTTGTAGTTTATTATAACCGGCTGGGATATTCCATAGACTATACCATTGAAGGCCTGTTCAATCACTCCACCATACGGAGCAAGGAAAATATAACAAAACTGACAAATTTAGATGTTTATTTCTTGACCCATGAGATCTTCGCATTATATGAAAATGATAAGATGTGGCTGTTGCTGCCGGATGATATCGAATATGTGAATATGACCGTCAAATATTTTGTAAATAAAACAATTTCGGAAAATAATGTTGATCTATTGGCTGAGTTGATAATGATCATGACATATCTTGATATGCACCACAGCGAAGATTATCGAATATCTCTCGAGTTCCTGTTGGGCAGTCAAAATTCCAATGGGTCATTTGGCGATTATGAAGGTTCACGAGATTATTATGAAGAGCGTGGCATTGACATTGAAATTTATTTATACATTCATACTACCGAGGTTACGCTCAGGGCGCTGAACGAGGCAGTTGATGTTTTTTAATGGTGAACAATAGCTTGAATGAATTGATGCTGAACAGTAGCCATGTTCATTTGAGGCTGAACAGTGGCGTAGATTACTTAATGCTCGGGACATTTGAGAATCATTGTCGATCTGGTCAAATGCCCTCGGGCTTACACCCCTGCGGTGGCACAAGCCCATCCCCCCTTGTGCCGTCCTCGGCACGGATTATATTTATATCGTAATAAATTTTGAAGTTTTGGTTCCATTGACCAAATTCACATATTGGTAGGTTATATATTCTTTCAATATCACTCCTCAAAATCAATCCACCCTTTCCTCTCGTCAAAAATTATACGGAATTTATCAAATATATCCATTCTTCCCATCAACATTGGAACTTCTTCTACTAATGCCCATGCTATTCTTATTTTCAACACTTTGTCATTCAATATAAGAGTAACTTCTTTAAGGATATAAGGAATGCTTACTCCCGAAACACCTTTGATCTCTTGAATAGTATCTTTCTCTTTTTGTTTAAACCCAAGAGCTCTACCGAAATGTAAGGGAATCATAGAAACGTCGGCGCCGGAGTCTATATACATAGGCATTCCCACACTAAAGCCATTATTCTCTAAAACGATCTCGGCAATTGGAGGGAGGACTTTGCCTAGACTACCTTTTTCTTCTCTAAATTTATGACGAATCATAAAATCAACATCCTCTCATCAGGAATCTTTGCTACAAAAGGTGTATCGTGTGGATATTTTTGTCTCACTTTTTCAAGCATATTCTTAATATCTCTACCTTTAGCAACTACCTCCCCATTAATAATAACCACATATTTATTTTCCAGACCTGATTTATCAAACCTAAGATATGCCTCGAAATTCTTTGTCATGTTTTAACCACCTTTACATTTGAATGTTGATCTTTCTCTTTTTAATACTAATGACAGAATGAGATAATATATGTTTATATATGTGTTTAAATTTATAATTTTTATCCTATAAATTAAGATAATAACCTATCGTTTATGGGCATAAAAACTTTATCTCCTGCCTTTGCTCATCATAAACGCAAAGCCAGAAAGTAAAGTTTTTGTCCTCAACAGTTTTTTAGATTAATTTCGAACTTTTCTCCCAGATTTGAGTTTATGAGTTATATTTTTTTCTCCCACATCCTCCGATTTTTCCCCTGGCAAAACCATGAAAAAATCTACGGAGTTGATGTAAATGAGTTGGATAAATCATTTAACCAGGTTATCGAACGAGCCATACAGGCATTTTATGGCCAAAGCGTGCATGTTCTGGACATTGCGCAAGTTGAAACATGATGTGGCTACTGAGTGGGGTGTAGGTAATGGTTATGTGGACCTGTGCGATAAGACAACCCGCACCCTTTATGAGATCGAGTTCCAAGTGTCCGCGAAGCATTTCGCAGAGAAACGCGAACAGTATAATATCGCCGGTTATGAAATAATAATCGTTAATTGTTCAAAGATGCCAATGGAAATCAATCAGATGATGAAATTTCTCGAGCAGTTTGTGGTTCCTGATTAGGTAAATTTTAAGATTTGATGTTTTCAATACCAATTTTTTAAGCCACAGATTATCACAGATAAGACACAGATACGACCAACATCTGTGGTCATCTGTGAATATCTGTGGCTAAACCTCGAAAGCGCGAATTAATAATTCAAACAACGAATGATAAATTTCTTATTATTGTCCGTGTGTTGGTTCTATTTTCTCTTCCGGTGGTTTATTTTCATCATCTATTGAACTTATTTCCGTATTTTCAACTTGTCCTGGCGGCAGCCTCGGCGACTGTATTGCTAATGGAACTGACATCGCTACTGGCTCTGCCTTCTTGGCGATGGGCGATAATATCTGCTTTGATCCATCAGATGCGTTTGCAGTTGTAACCGGCAATTTCTCCGGTGTTGTTGTCGGTGCGATCTGCGCCTGGGCTGCTTTTGCCGTGGGTAATATTGACTTACTGGGCTCTTCGATCTCCGCTTCTACGGTGGGCAATGGTTTTTGCCTGGCACGTTTCCTGCGAGTCACGATCAACATGAATATACAGATCAGGATCACAATGATAATAATAACAATAAAGATATAAAACCAGATATTTTCGGAAATGGTATCGGTCGTTGATGTTTCCTTATCTTCAATTATATTGATGGTCAAGGTTGCCTTTTTCTCGAGTATGAATTTGTGCATTGCGGCATTTCCGGAAGCTGCCACGATGGTTAGTTGTATCTCACCTTTTTTCAGATCTTTTGAAGCAAATATCGTTATGTTGAATTCTGCGGTACCGTTTGGGATAATATTCTTGATCTTTGGCCCGTTTATTGATGCATTAATGCCTTGAACATCTTGATCTTGTGGTTTCAACACGATCATATCGTCAATTTCGCCAAGGTTTGTAACGATCGCGATGACTGATATCTGTTCGCCAGGCTTTATCCGGACCAGATCGGGTACGATTTGCAGTTTGAAATCAAACTTTGGTGTGGGTATGATAGTTATTTTTAAATTGGCGATAGATTTCTCGCCGGCAATGTCCGAGACTTCCAGTCTTATTTGATGATTCCCAGGCGGCAGGATAACACCAGTTAGATTTTTTCCTTCACCGAATTCATTAGAAATATTCGAATACCATTTGAAAGTTAATCTATCGCCGTAGATGAGATCGACATCGTCGCAGATTCCTGAGAAATTAATCTCTGTCCCATTCTCGACTTTCAACCCATCTTGTGGCTCAACGATCACCGCCGGCCCTGGTGCATCGTTCACCGGCGTTACGGTTATCGTTATATTATCAGAAATGTTATAAACGCTGTCATTCGCATAGATGATCAATGTTTCCTTCCCGTTCCAGTTCTTTTCCGGTTTCAATGTCACGGTGCCGTTATTCTGATGAATGGTGACATTGAGATGGTGCTGGCCTATACAACTGAAGTATAGCGGGTCATTATTGATATCTTTGAACCAATGATAAAAATTAATTGAATTATCAATAGTGTCCTCTGGAATCTCGAAATCATCTACTGAATTATTGATCATTGGCCCATGTGGTCCAAAAATGGTTGTGCCATCTGCTAAATTAGAGAATCCTGATTCATTAGGTACTTCGTCAAAGGCGGTGATGACATAATAATAAGTTGTTTCTTCAACTAATCCAGTGTCGATGTATTCTTGGATTCCTTTTATAGTGTTTCCGATGGATTCGCCCCAATTGCTTGGATTCGATTTTTCACTTCTAAAGATATTATATCCTTCGAGATCAGCTTCAGTGTTTGGATCCCACGTCAATGTTGTAGAATTATGTGTTGTTGATACTACTTCTAATCCAGTTGGTGGTTTTGGCGGGACAGAGTCCCATGGGATTCCTGAAACGATTGCAGAATAATTGGAAAACTGCTCACGGTGGTCTCTCGCCCGGATGCGATAATTATATGTTTCGCCGTCATTCAGGCCAGTGTGGTTGTATGTGAATTCAGGATGTAAAACAGGCTCAAGTGATTCCCAATCACCCATCGTTCCATTCTTGAACTCCAAATCGTAATGGTCCGTATCCACTGTATTTAAGTCCCAGGAGATGTTGAGCGTGTTGCCGGGCGGGTATGTGGAGGCTTGAAGATTTTTCGGTATGTCCGGCGGCCAGTCAACGATTATATCTACGATGTTCGACCAGGCGCTTTGATATTTTTCGTTGTATGCTTTGACACGGTAATAATAAGTATTATTTGATCTGTTAAAAATATTAAAAGATATTTCTGAGCCATTGTAGAGTTCTGTGGGTAAATCGAAATCAGAGTTATTATCCTCTTGTAAAATATAACCAATTGTCCGAACTGTCGCATTCCATGATAAAGTGTAATTACCATCCGAATCCACATTACCATGATCATTTAATATGGGTATTCCTGGTTTCAACCAACCCAATTGATCTGTGAATGGATAATTGTCTAATTCCAAATGTGGCACTTTGGTATCACCAATGCCATCGCCAGCGATCAGATGTTTGCTGGTGGTGTCCCATGTGTATATTTTATTTCCCGTATCTTTGCCGGTGTAATCTGACCAGTAGTTGCCTTCTTGGACGCTGTTGTTCCAGATATTATTGCCATATCTATCAATTGCTTGTGTATTATCTGATATGAATGTATTATGAAATATATTATTTTGAAAACCATACTCTATTAATATACCACAATCTGTATTATTTAATATAATATTATTATTAATAAAGTTATTATCTGAATCAGTCACTCGTAATCCTTCTCCATTTTGAATATAAGTATTATTTTTTATAATATTAAAATCACTATCAACAATAAAAATACCATAAAAACTATTAAAACAGCTATTATTTAATATATAGTTTGAATCACACTTTACGTTTAAATTAATGCCATACCAATTATTTAATTTACATAAATTATTTTCAATTTTATTATAATCTGAAGCATGAGAATCAATTCCCACTCTTCTATTAAAATTACATGTATTATTAATTATATAATTTGAAACCGAAAAATAAAGATAAATACCATAATCATTATTAGAACAATTATTATTCTTAATCGTCACATTATTAGCATTATATATTTCAATTCCAGTATCATGATTCCAATTAACGCTTTTATAACCGCTACCTGTAATTGTAAATCCTGAGATATTTACCCAATCTGCGGTTACATAAATAACATCACCAATTCCACTCCCATTAATAGTAGTTTTTTTTGTACCATTACCTATCAAAGTTATACTCTTATTTATTATTACATTTTCATAATAAGTACCCGCCCAAACATAAATTGTATCACCATTGCTAGCGTTATCAATAGCTTCTTGGATCGTAGTGTAATTGCCATTACCTTTACAATCTACAATAATATTTCCATTACTTGCACTAACTTCATTTATTTCCATTTCAAAAAAAATAAATCCGATAAATGCCCCAATAATTATTGAAGAAATCAAATTTAAAGATATAAACCCAATTTTGAAAATTTTTTTTATCATTATCATCACAATTTTCAGCAATATCCTAATAATAATTAAAATAGGAATTAGAAATAGTTCAAGTACTAAAGTGAAATAATTTATCTATTCAAAGAAAATATTAGAATATATAATTATTTCCTACTTCTAGATCTGTATAAGTTATCTGTGGTTTATCAATCCATGGGTTTTTATTTAACTGCATTCCAAAATGCCAAAGTTTCATAAATTTATATGCTTCTTTACATGAAATATATTCGTTTGAATCTCCATTTGTGCTAAAACGTCCATTTGTTTTATCCTCATCAGCATCAAGTTTTGAATTTGAATCTCGGTTTATATAAATTGCTTCGGTCAATCCGGATATCATTTCTGTCCCCTCATCCTTGAAGTTTTCTTGAAAAACTGTATTGAATTGGGGATCGTAAGGAGGGTCTGGATCTAAATTATCTGTTTTATCATCATCAATTTCATATAAATCATCATCTTGATCTATATCTTTAACCCAACATTTCCAAACTTGACCTGTAGATACAACATATTCCTCACCGTCAATCTTCGGATCACTATTATCTGGATATGGATTCTTGTTTGCATCTTGCCCTACCCAATATAGGTCATGTACGTTAGAATCATCAATTTCAATGTTACATTTATCAAATATCGACTTTTTTGTATCTGTAGCCGTTGAATGTCCAGCTTTCACTTCACTCGTAATTACAACTCGATTCTTTTCATTTGCTTCATCTACCAATGTATATTTGTATGTATCTATATAGGGTGGTGGGCCACTATTATAATTTATCCAATTGCCGGAATAGCATGGTTGTAAAATGAGTGTCATTTTATGACAAATTACCGGATCTAAAGCATTATCCAATTCTTTTATCCATATATCTCCTGTTGTTGACCATTTAGCATCATTAGCGGATTCCCAAGACTTCTTTTCAGCCGTTTGGTGATGATTATTCGCATCAAATAAAAACTTTCTATCCTTATACGGTAACCAATCATGAGGTCTACCATGCGATGTGTAAAAGAATAACACATCATCATAAGAGTCTACTTTTAGCGCAACCTTTTTGATCATATTAAAAATTCGTGTTTTTCCTACTGTATCATGCCGTTTTTTCTTTGGTATCTCTACATCTTTTTCAATCTCAGGTATCTTTCTATATACAACAGGAGTGCTTTTATCATGTGATTGCGCAAAATACATTTGATCTTGCAAATAATACCCAGTATAACCTGGCCCGGGTTTTATGTTCCTTGGGTGCTCAGTTAGAATTCGTGCCATCTCTTGCACATTATGCTCGAACTGATCTTGTTCGAAATCGTTACCAATATCCCCACCGCTCCCCTGTATAATAATCGCGAATCTATTATCACCGTTACCGTTATGTTTCGGTAGGTCCACGGCGTTCGCCAGCGTCCGGCTCACTGCTCGGGACATTTGAGGATCATTATCGATCCGGTCAAATGCCCTCGGGCTCGCACCCTCGAATAATTGTTGTTGGTTGTACCGCAAACCCGCCCGAAACCTCGTAAGGTTTCGGCATCGCCGTGATATGATTTTTTGCATTATATCCGCCTCCAACTCCGTTCCCCCTAACCCATCTTCCGCACCTGCGGTGGCACAAGCCCATCCCCCCTTGTGCCGTCCTCGGCACGGATTTGATTTTTTGTTAGTTATTTTTTTCAATCTAATCATCTTCAAATAATGATTTTATTTTTTCTTTAAATAAGTGAAAATTTCTTTTTCAATAATAAGTTTTGGTACAGGTTGTTTTCTCCCACTTTCAGAACTTTCACCAACATCAATTAATACTATGTGAATTGTAAATCTATTTGTTACTATTTTTTCTGGAAATTCATATATTGGCCCACCAAGTCGATATATTATATAGTAACCATCAGTAATTTTTAATTGAGATGAGATGTTATTCAAATAAGAATGTAATTGATACAAACCATTTAATAAATATTTTTTTGATCTGGAATCTTTATAAACTTTTACTTCAATTATTAAAGGATTATTTGAATTTGGATCCATTATATCTATTTCATGATGACCTCTTTTTAATTTATAATATGTAGAAATACCATTATCAAATAAATATCTGGTCAAATGGACTAATAATCTATTTTCTCTATTTCTAATAAATTTAGTATCTTTTATTATTAAATCTCTTATATTATCATAACAAATACATCGCGTTTTATATCTATTAATTATTTGTTGGGTATATAATCTAATTCCAATATTTTGTCGTATGTTCTCATAAACTCTTGTTACTAATTTTTTTAATACTTCTATTTGATCATTAATTTGTTCATTAGATAGACCTGCTGGTTGATAATTTGCATATTGAGAAATTTGACCATAAGTTAAATCAGATATCCATGAATAATAATGGTGTTCTCTAAAGGATTCAAGAAACCAGTCTGCATCAATTTTTTTCAATCCTTTTGGTTTTGGATTTATTTTGCCTATAATTGTATTTAATTCAATTAGAGTTTGACCACCTGAGGTTCTTAGATAATTAATCCATTCTTTAAAATTATAATCATGTAATTCCTTTAATTTGTAAGTATTTTCACGGAGATTTTTATCAAAGTCTCTAATATGTTTATGTTCTTCATTTTCTTCGTATTTATTAATTTTATAAAGAAGAACATCTAAAAGTTGTCTTGATTTTGTTCTATCATCTAATAACTCAGGATACATTGGTACACTTCTATCTTGATAATTACCTGCAATAAGATCATCAAAAAAGGCAAAAGAGTTAATATAATCTCTATTAATTGTTTTATTTTTGAATTTCCTTTTACTATCGTCCAATTCAGGATATTTTTTCATAAATTTTTCTGAAATTTCTTTTAGTTTATCAATCTCAGTTTTAAATATTAGTTCAGATTTTTCTTTTTCATTTAAAAAATCATAAATTAATTTCATTGAATATTCTTTAAAAAAATCATCTTCTAATAAAAATTGAATGAAATCATATAAATCTATCATAAAATCTTCTTTTTTAGAATTCATTAGAAAATTATATTTTCTATCCAATATATCAATTAAATCAGAATGCATGATAATATCACCTAAAATTCTTAATTTTATATTAATGGAGTTTTATAATATCTTTTATTAATCCCTCTCTGTTATAGTTTTTAAAGTTTCAACATATTTATAACAATTATCAAACATTGGAATTAAAACTTTTTCAATTGATAATGGGAATTCATCTGGATAATATTCTTCCCATAATTCACGGTCTATATCATATTTGTACACAATTATTTCATATAATTCAATATCTTTATCTTTTGAAATATCAAATGAACCAGGACCATGACCATATTTATTTCTCAAACAACGAAGAATCCACATATCTTCCCACTCTGGGATACTTTGGCATAATCCCTTATAATTATTATTTGGAGGGTCATATCTATTACTCATAACATCGTAGTAATCGAACAATGATCTTAAGCGGACTAAAAAGTTTTGATTGATTAATAATGTAACTTTATTATTAAATTCTATATCTTCACGAGTTAAATTGTTATCCCAACATTTCAAATATCCAGGTAATGGTGATTCAAAATTATATAATGGAGCTGGGCCAGTTTTATTATGTCCAATTATTTCCCAATTCATAAAAGAAATATAGTCTTTACTAATCATCAATAATGTTCTAATCTCATTCATTTTTTCTAACAATTCACTTATTGTTGGCATAATTATTTCTCCTTTTAACCCTTCAATCTTTAATATATAGTTAAAAACTTTATCTCCTGTCTTTGCACATTATAAACACAAAGCCAGAAAGTAAAGTTTCTGTTCTCAGCAGATTTTTAGATTAATTTCGAACTTCTCTCCCAGATTTGAGTTTATGAGGTGTATTTTTTCCTCCTACCTCCTCCGATTTTTCCCCTGGCACAACCATCGAAAAATCTACGGAGTTGATGTAAATGAGTTGGATAAATCATTTGACCAGGTTATCGAACGAGCCATATAGACATTTTATGGCGAAAGCGTGCATGTTCTGGATCCTACGTAAGTTAAAGCACGATGTGGCTACCGAGTGGGGTGTAGGTAATGGTTATGTGGACCTTTGCGACAAAACTACCCGCACCCTTTATGAGATTGAGTTTCAGGTGTCAGCGAAGCATTTCGCAGAGAAACGCGAACAGTATAATATCAGCGGTTATGAAATTATAATCGTTAATTGTTCAAAGATGCCATTGGAAATCAATCAGATGAAGAAGTTTCTTGAGCAGTATGTTGTTCCTGATTAGGTTTATTGTGTTCAGATGGTGGTTCTGTTTCCTCTAGCGATAGTTTCTCTTCATCTTCTGTTGAACTTTCTTCGGTTGTTTCAACTTGTCCTGGCGGTAATCTCGGCGCTTGTTTAGCCAACGGTACTGGCATTTGTACCTGTTCTTGCTTTTTGGCAATTGGCGATAGAGTTGTTTGTGGTTGTGATCCATCAGAGGTAATTGTAGCCGGCAATTTCTCCGGAGTAGTTGTCGGTGCGACCTGCCCCTGGGCGGTTTCAGCACCAGGTAATGTTAGTTCACCAGGCTCTTCGATCTCCGCTTCCACGGTGGGCAGTGGTTTTTGTTTGGCACGTTTCTTGCGCGTTACGATCAACATGAATATACAGATCAGGATCACAATGATAATAATAACCAGGAAGATATAAAACCAGACATTCTTTGAAATAGTATCTGTATTTGATGTTTCCTTATCTTCGATTATCTTGATGGTCAGGGTTGCGTTTCTTGTGATTTCTAAATCGTAGTCGATGGCTTTCTCTGATGTGGCAGTGAATATTACTTCAATTTCTTCAGCCGAGATATCTTTTGGAACTTTTACGATAATATTATAAATTGTGGCAGAACCATTGGGTTTAACTGTTGCTAAACTTGAACCATTTATTGATATTTCGATGCCAGGATCGTTTGAAATATTGAAATGTAAAGAAATTGTATCGTTTATTATACCTAAATTGAATACATAAGCCTTCACGAATTTTTGTCCACCTGGTAATAATTCGATCACATCAGGACGAATTTTTAGATCAATTTCGAAATTTGGTATATAATCGGGAATAATGGTTATTTTTACATTAGTTGTCGATTTCTCACCGGCGATGTCCGAGACTTCCAATCTGATCTGGTGCGCCCCTTGCGGTAATAAGACATTGGTTAGGTTTTTTCCTTCACCAAATCCGCCGGATATGTTCGAATACCATTTGAATGTTAATTTATCGCCGTAAATGAGATCAACATCATCGCAGATGCCAGAGAAGTTGATTCCTGTCCCGTTCTCGGTTTTCAACCCCTCTTCCGGTTCAACGATCACCGCCGGCCCAGGCGCGTCGTTCACTGGCATTACTGTTATTGTTACATTGTCAAAAATGTTATAAACGCTGTCATTGGCATAGAAGATCAATGTTTCCTTACCGTTCCAGTTCTTCTCCGGTTTCAATGTCACAGTGCCGTTATTCTGATGAATGGTGACATTGATATGTTGCTGGCCCTTGTAGCGGAATTCTAGTAGGTCGTTATTCACATCTTTGAACCAGTAGTAAAGATTGATCGAATTGTCAATAGTATCCTCTGGTATTTCAAAATCTTCGATAGAATTATTGATCATCGGCCATTGTGGTCCCAAAGTGGTTATTCCTTGCGCTAAATTCGAAAACCCTGATTCATTCGGCACTTCATCGAAAGCTGTGATGACATAATAATAAGTTGTTTCTTCATCCAGGCCAGTGTCGATATTTTCTTCTATTCCTTTTTCAATGGTATAAATAGGCTCGCCCCATTCGCTTGGATTTGATTTTTCACTTCTAAAGATGTTATATCCTTCCAGATCGTTTTCGGCATTCGAATCCCAGGTTAATGTTGTAGAGTTATACGTTGTTGATACTACTTGTAGTCCAGTCGGTGGTTTTGGCGGGACAGAGTCCCAAGGAATTCCCGAAATGATTGCAGAATAATTTGAGAATTGGCCGCGATGGTCTCTAGCTCGTATGTGGTAATCATATTCTTCGCCGTCAATTAATCCATTATGGTTATAAGTGAAGCCTGGATGCAAAACAGGTTCGAGTATTTTCCAGTCACCCATCGTTTCATTCTTGAATTCCAATTCGTAATGGTCCGTATCCACTAAATTCATGTCCCAGGATATATTGAGACTGTTGCCAGGTGGGTATGTTGAGACTTGCAAATTCTCGGGTATGTCCGGCGGCCAGTCGACGATGATGTCTACGATGTTCGACCAGGCGCTCTGGTATTTTTCGTTGTATGCTTTGATGTGGTAATAGTAAGTATCGTTTTGTCGGCCAGAGATATTAAATTCTATATCTGAGCCGTTGTAGAGTTCAGTTGGGTTATTGAAATCAGATGAATTATCCTCTTCAAATACATACCCAATAGTCCTTGCTGTTGCATTCCATAATATTGAGTAATTTCCATCCGAATCCACTTCACCGGGATCATTTAAGTTAGGTATCCCTGGTTTTAACCACCCTAATTGATTTGTGAATGGATAGTAATCCAATTCTAAATGCGGGACTTTGGTATCGCCAATGCCATCGCCGACGATCAGATGTTTGCCGGTGGTATCCCAGGAAAAAATTTTATTTCCAGTGTCTTTACCTGTATAGTCTGACCAATAGTTGCCCTCTTGGGCACTATTGTTCCAGAAGTTATTTCCGTTATTATCAACGGCTTGAATATTATTTGAAATTATGTGATTATGGTAAATTTTATTCTGAAAACTGAATTCATCAATCCAAATACCCGCATTATTATTATTGGAAAAAATATTCTCGTAAATATAATTATTATTTGATATGGCAAGAAATAAACCATCTTTTATTCGATTACAAATGTTATTTGCGATAATATTATTATCACTTTCAAAAATAAAAACATTATAAAACTTATTATAACTACAATTATTATTTAAAATCTTATTTGAATTGCAATTCAAATAAAGACTAATGCCATACCAGATATTAAATTTACAAGAGTTATTTTGAAATTTGCTATTATTTGTCTTAGTTGAATCAATTCCAATCCTTCTATTATAATCACAAGTGTTATTTATTATAAAATTAAGATTAGAATTATAAAAATAAATGCCATAATCATTATTAAAACAATTATTATTCTTTATCATCACATTATTAGCATTATTTACTTCAATTCCAGTATCATGATCCCAATTAAAACTTTGATTACCACTATTAGTAATAGCAAAATTGGATATATTTACCCAATTTGCAGTAATATAAACAACATCGCCAATTCCACTCCCATTAATAATTGTATCTTCGGTTCCATTCCCAATTAAGGTTATACTTTTATTTATTATTATATTTTCATAATATGTTCCTGCCCAAACATAAATCGTATTTCCAATCGTTGCATTATTTATAGCATCTTGTATCTTATTATAATCAGCACCACCATCATCGTTTACAGTTATTGCTAATGCAATAATTTTGTTATTTTCATTGTAAATAATATTGTTTCCAATTAAACTACAGATTAGCAATGAATAAACAAAATAAATGGATATTACACTCCTGCTTAAATTTGATTGGGACATAAAAATCACTATTATTACATTAACTAATATGATTTTTAATTTTATTTTAACTTAACTAGCCATTATGATCTAGATCCTAACTATCGAAGCAATTATTAAATTGAATCTAATATAGATAAACTGTTCCATCTTCTAACTGCGTATATTCTATTTGTGGTGTATCAATCCATGGGCCTGTATTTAATCTATAACCAAGATGCCAAAGTTTCATATAATTATAAGCTTCCTTACAAGAGATATAATCATTGTCATCACCAGTTATTGAAGGGAAATGCGAATAGCCATTAAATCCATTTATAGTATATTCATCAGCATCCAATATATCATTACTATCTACATCATCTTCATCAAATAAATCTGTATAATAAGCCTCAGTAAATCCAGATACAAATTCTGCACCAAAATCATTCCAATTTTCATAAAAATCTAGAAGAAAATTACCTGAACTTACATCAATTTCATATAGATTCTCATGTGGCGAATCCTCATATTTATTGACCTGATACATCCATTGACCACCTGGTGTTGATTGATATTCTTCACCATCACCAATAGGTTCGTCATCATCACTTCCAGTCCCAATATAATAAACCTCCACTTTTATTTGATCAGGTGGAGGACTTGGATTTTCAAATTCACTTGGTTCCATATTACATTTGTCCAATTCTGCCGTTTGTCCAGATTGTTCACTAGTAATTATCACCCGATTCGTCTCATATGTTGTTATTCCACCACTTGAATCCTGTTCCAATGGAGTTATCCAATCACCAGAATAATCCGGCTGCAATATAATCACCATATCTTTGCATTCGATCGTATCCAGGTATTTATCCAATTCATCAGCTTTAATATCTTTATTACTCAAGAATGTTCCATCAGTATTAGCATCGAAATATGATATAAGGCCTATATTGCCTCCATAAGCAGTGTAGAATAACATCACTTTATCATACGAATCAGCCTTTCTCGCAACATCTTGAATCGCCCTTAAAATGTTTTCTTTTCCAGTAGTACCACTACTCGTCACTTCTTTATCTCTCTCCAAATATGGA
>JAEHCK010000248.1 GCA_020696345.1 Thermoplasmata archaeon
CGTTTTTAATACCTATTATCTTTTTGTCACTATCGTCTGTATGACATCCGTCGTCTATTGGGTATGTTTTTTTCCGTATTATACTCTTGTTATTCCAAAGAAGTTGTACAGCTTTTTTATGATGTTGGTGATCCAACAACTGCCGCGCCTCTTTTTTAATAGTTTCGTAACTTGTGGTAGTAACGTATTTTTTTATTGCTCTTGTTATTACAACTATCATGATCTTCCTCTGATCTCATTAAAAAATGTATTTACTGTCATGTCTTTATTATTTATATAACCTCTAAGGTGACAATTACTTGCCCTGCGGGCATCGAGTATTAACATTCTTAAATCAGGCGTGATCTGTCTCAACTGACAATAACCACAACATTTTTTACCATTATGTTCTTTGCCATCTCGTACTATTCTGTGTGGATTTTCCCATTCGGGAAATATTTCCGCCACTTGATCAACCATCTCAGAAAATGTCAACGCATTGTCCTCGTTTATAATATTTCTGAAATGAATATATTTTACTGGTTTATAATATTCGTATAGTTCCCTTAACCATTGTATAATATCTGTGTTCTCTCCAGTCAATGTGGCAGTCAATACCAATCTGTGAAATCCTGTATCGACTAAATTTTCAAGAGCATTTAATTTAGTAGAATCGCTTGTTAGGGAATCCATACTGAGCGAAACCACTACGGGTCCATGGGTTTTAACCTTTTTACAAAATTCTATATCATTAAACTCGACCGTATTTGTTATCAGCGTCAGAAAATGTCCATAACCTTTTGCTATATCCATCAGGTCTAACAGTTTTGGATGTAGAGCAGGCTCACCCCCGGCGAATCTCATTTCTGTCCGTTCAGGTAATGTCTTACAAATTTCTTCGAAACGATTCAAACTAATGTCAGGTATAACATGTTGTCTGTTACAACACCACGGACAATTGAGATTACAGGTTGATGTCAGGTCTATATAAATTTGATGAAACGGATTTTCTTTGATCTCAGGTTCTTTCATTTTCTTATTATATATCATAATAAAACACATATTGCTGGACGCCTTTGATTTCCATTAGGTCCGGCATTTCCTTGAATTTTCGTACAATGTTATTAGTATTTATCCCGAGTAATGATTTCGATTTCGTCATTCTACGCAAAAGTCTATATACACTGTCATTATATTGATTGACCGCGAGCAAAATCCTTTTGAATCCATTCTCTTTTGCCCATTCTATCTGCGGTGGTAGTAATTCATCAGCGAATAAGTTCTTACTTCTATGACTTCGTAACATGAATGTCCGTCTACCACCTAACACTGTTGTATCGTCCAATTTGGATACCCCAGAACTTGCTACAATTTTGTCTTGATCATAAATCACTATGAGAGCACCACGCCCATCTGAGAAATCTCTTTTATTATATAACCTGTACATCAAACTATTGCTGTTACTTGTCCAGTCAGATGCTGACATATTAAGTGTTGTTTGACACAAATTTTTATTTTTCTTAGACATATCATATTCATTTTCTATTTCTGCTTGTTTACAGAAATCACGTATATCGAAAAAATCTCTAAGATAGTTATCTGTTATAATTTCAGTTTTCATTTATTGATATTCTGCGACACAATATTTTATATTTTCTGGCCGCCATGTATCTGTAAAACTATGAAAGTGTTGGGCAGCATTTTGTATATTGTGATTATGTTTATCATCTCCAACATAACTATATATGTCACTTTCACCGATTAGTATTGTACCACCTTGTGCTCCCTTGGTTCTGCCGCCGTGATTGTGTTGCCCGCTGCCTTGCATACCTGAAATTGTCCAACCGCCGACATGGGAACCACCGTGATCTGTTCCTATGTCCCCTTCGTTTGATGTCAATGTTGGCCAGATATCATCTTCTGATACGTCTATGTTCCAACCTGTCGGCAGAGGAAATGTTCCCATTAGTACTTTACTACCGGCAGATAAAACATCATATGCTGTTGTGAATTTTAACCACCCCGAACCTGATCCGACATATACCTTTTCATCGCTTTCCGAATAAACCACCCGAGCTTTATCAACAGACCCTTCATGTATGTATGTGTCTATATCAGCGATTCTGTGAAGCCAGTATTTTCCTTTTAGACTTATTTCATGAAATTTACTCATATTCCACCTCGCACATTTTGATATATGCTGGTCGCCATGTTCCATCGAATGTATGTGAATGTACACCATCTGATTGAATACTATGTTTATGTAGATATGTTTGTACTACTCCTGATATTTCACTGGAACCAAGATGGGCAGTATGACTTGCTACTTGCCCGGTCACTCCGGAGTGATCATGCGCACCGCCTGTTCCTGTCATAGAGTCAATTACCCATGTGCCGGTAATATCGCCGACCTCACCACTGGTATCTGTGACCAGGACTGTGATATCATCATTGGTGGTCACAAGGTTCCAACTATCTGGTATGGGATATCGAGACATTAAAAATTTCGCACCTGTTGATATAACATCTTGTGAACTTACTACCTTTTCCCAATCGGCTGTTTTTCCGTAATAAATACTTTCATCTACTTCTGAGTATATCATTCTGGCCTCATCGGTGCCAGTTCGATGTCTGGTTGTGTCTTTATCAGCAACCCGATGTAGCCATAATTTACCTCTTAACTGTACTTTATCAAATCTCATCCTTCCCACACTCCTATTCCGTATTGTATAGTAGGCGGATGCCAACTACCATCAGATATATGACTGTGATTTCCTGAAGCATAGATATCATGAATATGATTATTCCCAGGCACCCAGTTATAATAAGAACTTGTACCTCTACCACCCTCGGTAG
>JAEHCK010000056.1 GCA_020696345.1 Thermoplasmata archaeon
ACAAACCATTTTGGGCTAATACCTAAGAAAAGGCAGGGCAATAAGAGCCGGATGAATCGAGAGGTTCACGTCCGGTTCTGTGAGAGCGTGGGGGTGAAACTCCCCTGCGCTACTCGACTGTTTAAAAAATAAGAATAATTCTTAAAATTAGTTTATTTTTGTTATGCACCTATTACCTTTATCTAGTATCCTGAAATCTCAGCGCCATATAGAACATCCTGCCATCCCAACGATATATAGAACATATTCATTATCATTCTAACATAAAATAAGCATCAATTAATCAAGATAAATGATATAAAGCTATACATCCTTATCCCATTTCTATAAAATATGGATTATGTAATTCAATAATCCTTATTCAAACGCCTATGAACAGTGTTGGCACAAATATATTAACCTTGGGAGGGGATTAATTTGATGTTGAATGATACCGAACTTGCGCCCCATATTGAAGATCTAAGACGGGCGCTTGGAGAAGAAATATCTGCAGAAAAAATAAAAGAAGAATTGAACAAGTATTTTGAATATGGAATTGAAATTGCCGAGGCAAAAAAGGCGGTGGTTAAGAAATTGGGTGGCGACCTAAAACAATTATCCATCGGCATAGTACGAACATTGGCTGAGATCCTACCAACAGATAATAATATCGACCTGAAAGTCAAGATATTATCGATCAACGAGAAAATGGTAGCGGTCCAGGGTTCAGAGAAGAAGATATATTATGGTCTTTTGGCCGATAAATCCATAGTGCGGCCGTTCACTGCATGGAATGATTTTAATCTTTCCAAAAATGATGTGATAGATGTTCGCTCTGCATATGCGAAAGATTGGCGAGGTGAGGCCCAGGTCAACTTCGGCAATAAAACAACGATCGAACCTCTGGAAGATCGGGAGCTAGATGGTCTGAGCGGTTCGGACCTGCCGTCATCTTTACCAAGCACAGAGTATAAGATCAACACACTTCGTGACGGTTTGAGCAATGTCACGGTCATCGGACGGATACTATCAATTGAACAACGGACCGTAACTGTCATGGACGTAAATAAAGAGATATACACCGGGATCATAGCCGATGATACGGCAAAGATCGCGTTTACAGCATGGAATGATTTTAAATTAAAACCTGGTGAGGTGATCAAAATATCTGGCGGGTATATTCGCACCTGGCGCGGGCTGCCCAAGCTAAATTTTGACGAGCGTATGGAAGTTGAGCGGTTGGGTGATGATGTTCTACCATCCATAGACGAGTTGGGCACTGAACAGGTTAGCAGAATTGAAGGTATTTTGGAAGTTGGCGGCGGTATGGATGTGACCGTTGAAGGAACGGTTTTGGAGATCAAGGACGGTTCGGGCCTGATCCAACGCTGCCCGGAGTGTAAGCGTGTGCTTCGGAATTCCGAGTGCATGGTACATGGTACCCAGGAGGGTAGATCCGACCTGCGTGTGAAGGCTGTGATCGACGATGGTTCGGGCACACTCATTGGAGTATTAAATGCAAATTTAACGTCCAAGCTCTTAGGAAAAAGTGCAGAAGAATGCATGCATGATGCCGAGGATATGGGGCCAGATCACATAACAAGCATTCTAAACGGAATAGATGAAAAACTGTTATTGAAACCTATACGATTGAAGGGTACAGTTACCGTGGATGAATACGGCGCCATGATGATATGCACGGACCTTGATCAAATACCGATCTCTGAAGATGTAACTGCAAAGGCAAAGGAATTACTCGATAACTTTAACCTTAACCTTGATGCGATCGATCGTGAGCAGGAGGTATGATATCATGACAAATACCAGGATCAAGCGAGAGGTTGCATGGCGGATATTTGCAGGTGAATTTAATTCCGCCACCTTGGAATTACCGGGTGAAGACCAATATGCCCCTACTTATGTGCTTTCACCATTGGGCGCCCTGATAAATCGTGTTTACATTACAGGTGTGCTCACCGAATGCGAGAATGTGGGCACAGACCAGGAGCCGTTATGGCGTGGGCGCGTGTCTGACCCCACCGGTGTGTTTTTCGTCTCGGCAGGTCAATTTCAACCAAAGGCCGCACAGGCCATGGCAGACCTTGAACCTCCAGCTCTTGTGGGGCTTGTAGGAAAAGCCAGAACGTACTCGCCTGATGATATGACCACTTATGTCTCGGTACGTATCGAGTTAATTAAGATAATCACACAAGATATCCGAGATCATTGGGTTTTGGAAGCGTGCCGGAACCTTTCATATCGGTTGGGCTGTATACAAGATGCACAAAAAATGGATTCACCGGAGATCGAAAAGCTAATTGCACAGGGATATAATAAGAACATTTCCAAGGGCGTGATAGAAGCCATTGATCAATTTGATGCGATCGACCTTCAACAATATGGTAATATTTTATCCAATACACTCAAGGAATTATCTATGGGAACCAGTATGGATAGTACGACCATCGGCGCCGGAGATTCAAACCTAGGTGGTGCAACAGCAATGCGTACCGATGATGTGGATGAAAGCACAAAAAAGAAAAAGGCAGATACAGAACCAGATGATCAGGCTCGATCGGAGGTATCCGAGCAATTGATCTTCGAAATTATAATCGGTCTTGCGGAGGATAACTCGGACGGCGTGGTCTACGATGATGTCAAGGCCAAAGCAATCGAACAAGGTTTGGAGAAGGCGGTGATCGAGGAATGTATCTGGTCATTGATCGATAAGGGTGCGATCTACGAACCGACCATCGGCATATTTAAGGCTGTATGATATTCAAGTATTATTGGTATGGTGAAAATATGGAAAAAAAGATCGATCTTGAACCATATATAAATTATGACGGAATTTTAAGTGATGATGAGCGTAAAAGAATTTTGGATAGAATAGAGTCAGCATTCAGTTGGTTAGGTGCAACTATACCAAAGGAGATAGAGATACAGGGTAAAAAGTACAAACTTCAGCAGGAAATACAAAATTTGATCTTGAATAATGAGCTTACAGATCCTGAAAATGACCGAATTACGAGATTGATCTCTCATTTGGAAAACGAGAAAAAGGTGTTAACAGATATAATAAAAAAAGAATCGATCGCCGATTACGATGCACTGGAGCTTTCAAACAGGATCTGTGGAATTTTACGTGCGGTCCATGACCTGCGCGGTTTGGCCAAACGCGCTTATAAGGTAAAGGCATTTAACGCAAAACAAGAGTTGATGGATACAATCGATGATGAAAAACGCTGGTTAAAATACGTTAAGAAGATCAAATGACGATTAGCTAAATTCCAAGGTCCAAATAAGTTCCGATAATCAAAAATAAATGAAATATTAATGAATTAGGGGAGTGGGAAGAGAAACGTAGAATTAATGATTAAAAGAGAGGAAAGAGGGTTGTTGTGTTATTGATAAGGCCCTATTTCCACTAGCGATCAATATTATTAATTCTTTAGAAGGGTCTTCCACCCTATTTCCTGTTTGGAATTTTGGACATTAGTCATTGTGATTTGTTTGTTTTTTGATGCTTGTTATTTGTGATTTTTAAAAATAATTGAAGAACTACATTCATCACTCGCCACATCGTAAACCAGTAATAATAAATCGATCACTAAGTGCGTTTATTATAATAAATAGCAAGATATGTCAATATGGCCCCACCGACGATCACGGTTTGCGAGACGATAATGTCATCGGCCGGGCGCCAGATCGCCAGGTATACACCGTAGCCAATAATTATGAAACCAAGAACAGGTAAAAAATAACAGGTCCAACGAATTTTATTATACGCTTTACCCAACATAGAGAGCTTGACCCGCGGTTGTACATATTTACCCGATGATCTGCCCGAGGGTCTTGGGGCATATTGCATACCCGGTCTGGAAGTTACCATAATTATCCCCTGATCTTTAGTATGTTTCCCTGATGGCTCTTAATATTAATACTATAATAAAGATGGGTTATATCTTTTTATGTTTAAAAGTTATTTGATTTAAATATACAAGATTTCATTAGTAATATATAAATATCAATTCATTTATAATTAGATGATTAGGTTATGGCAATAAATGATCAAAGAGAAGGTTCTCAAACAAAGACCAATGTTGGCGCCGCCCCCAAAGTAAAGGCCGATAAGGATAAAGTTAAAAGCTCTCAGATAAAAAAGAAACCTGGATATTGGAGCAAACTGGATCGCTCGGAGATTCGGCGGATCAAATATTACATATTTTCTATCCAGATCGTTATTTTTATTATCATAATTATTAATGCAATGTATGAGAGCATCATTATCGATACCAATAATGACTATTTGTCGTTCGGATTTTACATGCCAATTGGTTACTTGTTATTGTTTGTTCTGCTGTTGGTATTTCTCTTATCTGCCGAAGGGCTCTGGTTTAAATTTATCCAGATAAAGAACGCGCACTCGTTTCAAAAACGTAACAAATTGATCAAGGACAATCAACAAAGTGCACAGAGCGCCTTGGTGATCACCATTGTAATTCTAATTATTCTTCTTAGTTTGAACTTCTTACCATTCATTTCAGGTATGTTGAAGACGGAGAATTCTTTTGAGATATCGCCTAATAAAGAAAAAGACAACCGGTTCGAAGAACAGGATGCTTTTGGCCTGACACATACGAACAGCATTACCTTTGATGCAAATAATAGTGTACTTTTGAATCTGGTTTTTCGGGAATTATCAAACGACATGGACAGTAGTGAGATCAACTATAATGATCTTGGAAATCACACTAAAAAAGAAGTTCAACTGGAAAGTTCGAATTATCAATTGGGGTACACTCCAAATAAGAAATATTACTTTTTCATAAAAAACATAGAGAATTACAGCGTATCAGGAAAAATAATAATACATCGTGAGATCTCCAAACCGTTTATATCCAACGTCCTATTATTTATGATATTGTTCCTGGTTACCAGCATTACATGGCTGGCCTATTTAAGTGTGATACACAAGAAATATGAGTCGTTACACGATGAGAAGACGAAACAATTAACGAAGCGTTATGCGGTGAAACCGTATACGATCGAGGATGTGTTCTTTATCTATCGCGACGGTGTGTTGATCACACACCAGACCAGGCGGCTCAAAGCAATGGATAATGATATATTATCCGGTATGTTGACCGCGATCAAGGATTTTACACAAGACGCGTTCAAAGGCGAATCGAAGGGTCAATTGAACGAATTGAAGCACGGTAAATTGAAGATCCTGATCGAGCACGGGCAATTTGCATATATGGCAGTGGTGGTCAGCGGCAGGTCCACCGGCGATATACGTACACGAATGAAACAAGTGCTATCACAGGTCCACAGGCAGTACTTCCATCAATTGAAAGACTTCAACGGAGAGGTTGGAACTTTTGAGGGTGTAAAAAAGATCATTGATCTGCAAATATTAAGTGCCACCGATACGGGCAGCCAATTCGACGAGGATAGCCACACAGCCTGGAATAATAAAGGTGTGGTATTTACCAAACTGGGAAAATTCAATGAGGCTATTGATTGTTTTGATTCTGCTTTGAAGATCAATTCAAAGGTATCAAATGTTTGGTTGAACCGCGGTATTGCTCTGGTAAAATTGAATGAATTCAAAGAGGCGATGGACTGTTTTGACCGGGCGCTGCAGCTTGATCCTAATAATGAATCCACCAAACGCCGGCGTAATAAATGCTGGTATAAATGGAGGTTATTGGAGGGCCGTGACCGACAGTTGGCGGGTGGCGGCGGCCGACGACCATCTGCTTCTGCATATATGCCACCCATGACCGAACCGGGACCACTGCCAGGGCCAGTTCCGGGGCCAGTGCCACTGCCAGGACCCGGTACAGGCGCAGGCACAGGGTATGACCAAGAATATGATATGCCAGCAGAAGAGCCGGAACCTCGATGCCCGGGCTGCGGCCAGCCGTTATCATTTATAGATGAATACGAGAGCTGGTATTGCGAAGTGTGTGACAGCTATCCATACGATGATTAGTTGATGTTGAGTTGAAATCCAAATACTACCAATATATACAAAATTTTGGAGAAGAAACTTTAATATTTTTCCGGGTTAGATATCTTTGGTATTAATGGGTATTTTAACTGATGGTGTTAATGCGGATGTACTTGGGGATTGAGCATCTGATGAAGGTAAAGATGCTTGAACATCAGTATCAGTCTGCATTGTTTCTGGTTCAGGTATAGTTTGGGTTGTAATCGCACTAGTTAGTTGAGGATCATTTGGTGTTTTCACGTTTTCTTTCTCTTGTTGTGATTGAGGTTTTGGAGTGAAATTGAGTTTATCATTATTTTTTTCTATTGAAATTAACTTTTTACGTTTCAGTTTAACCGAAATAAATATCAAAATTAATGTAAAAATAATACAACCTATACCTATATATAGAATTGTTTTAAAAATATAATTTTGATCTTGATGTTCGACCTGTTCTTTTTCTGTGGTAAATTTCCAAGTTCCATTTTCAGATAATAAATTACCCCAAATATCTGTTGCACTATTTTCAATTATTATTTGATAAGTTGTTTTATATGATAACTTATGCGACGGTTCAAATACAACAGAATTGTTCCGCCAATGAAATTCACCTTCAATTTCAGGAATGATACTGAAACCTTCGATTATAGAACTCTTGTTCATAGGTTCGTTAAAAATTATTGTTATTATTGTTTCAATGGCAATATCATTTCCCGTTGGTGTGTACGAAATTATTTTTGGTGATGTGAAATCACCAGTTGTGAAGTTCCAGGAGAATGAAGAAAACAATGTTATTTCTTGCTGATCATGAGCACTTCGATTTATCACGATAAAATATTCGGTTAATTCCAAAAGTTCATTATCCGGAATAAAAACAATAGTTAAATCATCATTTAACCACTGGAGGGTACCATTTATTGCAGGTTCGATCGAAAACGCCCTTTCCACTGAAGATTTATCCATTTTTAAATTGAATGTAATTGAAATATTAGTATCAGTGGAAACAAAGGTTCCAAGGGGCGAATATGATATAATTTTGGGGAATTGTAAATTTGTGGTGGTAAACTCCCAACTGAATGTATTTGATAACGATTCTTTTTCAAGATCCTCTGCGATTGATAATATTGTTATATTGTATGTTTCGTTTTCAATAAGGTATTCATTTAGTATAAAATTTATAATTCGTGAATCTGAATCCCAAATAAAATTGCCGGAAATCGGAGGTCTGATCAAGAATGCATTCTCAACGGAGAATTGATTCATTGGATTATTGAAGGTCACGACAATATTTGTATCTAAAGTAACATTTGAGCCAACGGGTGAATATAAAATAATACATGGTGGCATTTTACGGGTTGTATTAGATGCTTCATTTGAGAAATTCGAGTAATTTGGCACCTCATCGAAGGCTTTTATTTTATAAAAGTAGGTTGTATTGCTTTTCAAATTAATATCTAAATAACTGTTATTTAAAACAGGTTTAAGATCAATCTGGGTGTAGTTATTTTCAAAATGTTCTCTTCGGTAAATTTCATAACCAACCAGATCGGTTTCATTATTTTGTACCCATCTAAGAGAGATTGTATTGTTGGATATAGCATATGCCTTTAATCCTAAGGGTGCTAATGGGGGTTTTGAATCTTTCGGGATACCTTCAATAATTTTTGAAAACTTAGATGATTGGTTTATACTATCCCATACTCTCATTTTGTAAAAATATTTCATACCTTCATCTAAACCAGAATGAATATATGAACAATTTGGATGGGAAATATTGATCAAAGGATTCCAATAACCGGTAAAATTACTCCAGATAGTATAATTAATAACATCATCTTTATTTGGACTCCAAAAGATATTTATAGCATTTCCTTCCGGAATAGGTTTAACGGTGAAATTTCTTGGAATATCCGGAGGATAATCAACAACTATTGTTATTGTGTTGCTTTTTTTACTAACGGCTTTATTATTTAGTGCTTGTATATAGTAATGATATGTTCCAATCTGCCTTTTAGATATATTTAAATTTGTAACTGGACCTAGTTCAAATAAATCTAAATTATCATTCTTCTCTTCATAAACCGTATAATTAGTTGCATTTTGTACTTTTGTCCAGGATAATGTAAAATTGCCGTTAGGGTTAGGTGATGGAACAGATTTAAGTGCAGGAGATGAAATATTATATTTAATTTCAAATGGATATAACAAGGGATAATTGTCCTTTGGTTTGTTATCAGATTTTCCATCAATAAATTTAGGTAAATCGCCAAACCCATCACTGCCCATAATATCTTGGTTTTCGCCTGAATATAAATCTATACCATTATAATTAGACCAATAATTACCTCCACCCGGATAACCATTATCCCAAATATTATCTGACCACATGTCTATGGCATTATAATAATTACCATCTTCAAAACCATTTGAAATAAAATTGTTATTGAATATTCGATTATATTTTGATGGCTTGGTGATTGCTCCTTTTAGTAATGCAATTCCGTTGTAGCGATTATAATTGAAATTACAATTTGAAATAGTATTATTACTCGATTCCCAGAAATATATGCCATTCCCACTATTTATAAAACTTGAATTTTTAATATTACTAAATTTTGTATGAGATAACCTGATTCCAACAGCAGAATTATTAAAGAATTTACAATCATAAATTTCATTATTATTATTTTTCAAATTTATTCCACGATTGTTTAAATCAATATTACATTTTTTTATTGTATTATTTCCAGAATTAATTTCTATACCAATATAATTTCCAGAGATATTACAATTAACTATGATTGTATGATTTCCGTTTAAAAGTAAACCATACTTTGGTGATTTACTGATATTTCTTTTAAACTCTGAATTACTAATAATAAAGTTATCGCTTCCAATTCCTAATCCTTTTTGATCTTCAATAATTGAATTTTTAATTCTTCCTGTTGATTTGATTAAATAATGAAATACAAATGAACCCCAATTTGAATGATGTGAAGGTGTAGATTCATTGATTTTTATTGTTGAATTATCTATATTTAAATTACCCTCGACCTGAATGAAATTTTTTCCGATATTGCTATTTAATATGATCGTACTATTGTTAATCGATAAATTCCCTTTTATAATTAGACCATGGTTCAAGTGTTTTATTTTATTATTCCATTCTTCAGAGTTATTAATTAATAATATATCATTATTTTTGTAAAATAACCAATTAGAATAATTAATTTTCCCGCTGACAAAAGATGAAATTAATTCTTTGTTATTTGTTCCAAAATAATTATTTTGTGCGTCTATTACATTTGTTCCAGTATTAGTAATTGCTTTTATAAAATTGCCTGCGAGAGTATTATTAAAGATAGTGATATTCGAATTTAGTGCACTAACATAAATACTATTATGATTGTTCAATATTTCACAATTAGATATATTTATATTTTTCGAATTTCCAATCGAAATTCCATGTTCATGATTATAAATTTTACAATTAATAATTTGCATATTTTTAGTTTTTGATAATGAAAACCCAACGCCCGGAGTATATCCTTGATTTGTAGATATTATGCAATTTGCAATAATATTATTTGATGTAGTGTAACCATAAGCATCACCGTCTAAATCAATTCCTTTACCCCAGTTGTATAGAACACTAGTATTTAAAATGAAATTATTACTTGCAAATTGGTATAACATTATCCCATTAAAATTATCGCTAATAATACAATTTTCAATATATGTGTTATTAGTTTCAATACATAATCCTTGGGTCCAATATAAAAAAGGTTCAAAAGTTAAATAACCGCATTCATGAAGATCGCTGTTTTTCATGATAAAATTTGAATATTTTTTAATATAAAAATGAAATCTATGTCTACCATCCGAGATCGCACTTGTTATTATTGAAGAATCTGATCTTGTTAGAGGATCATCATCATAATCGTATATTCTAAATTCACCACCACTTTCAACTTCGATGTTATATGTCCCATTCGAAGTGCAATTCATTAAAAATGTGACATTTTTAAAAATTAAGCTTCCTCCGTTTTTTATGATCAAATCTCCGTTTAAAATTATTGTTTCATTAATAATAATATTACCAGATGAGTCTATAATCCAATTTCCATTATTAGGTGGTATACTATCTTCTCCTAAAGATTCACCATAGATTACATTATTTGAAACAAAAACCAAAATATATAAACAATTCAAAATAATTCCAATTACAGTAAATAATGTAATAATTTTATAGTTAAAAATAGAAAAGGATATATTTCTCTTCATAATATTCTCTTAATTGAATTTACTTAATAATTAAATTATTATCATAAATTTAAGTTAATTAGGAAGTATTAATAAGTTTTTATCGAAAGAAAAAAAAATGTAGATTCAAATCTACATTTTTTTAAGCGACAGTTATCTCCCAATCTTCGTTTCCTCTTACAATTGGATCCTCTGGATCTTCCGGATCTACCAAATCCTCACATTCTACGTAAGCCCATACCGCAAATGTTGCACCACTTGAACAATAAGGAAGATTAGAAACTGTGACTACATAATTACCAGATCCACCATTGTTTAGATACAGATTCCCTGACCATGATCCATAAACCGACCCAACTGTAGGTTCTATCTGTTGTACATTTAACTCACAACAATGTCTTGAAGATGGTTGTTCTTTATAACCCATGTTATCACTATAATCGAAACTGATTGAGAAGGTCGCTAAATACGGCACTCCTTGCTCTGCATAATCTTTCATGGCGGGTTCTGTAAATGTTATGGTTATACCAGTAGCTTGAGTCATTGTTGTATCTGCATAATCTCTGTCACATATAAACCATGCAGCAACAGGTGAACTAAGTAATGGTATTGACAGAAACATTAAGATCGAAAGGACAACTGAAATTCTCAAAGCGATTTTTTTTCTTCATCATTTTTACCTCCCTCCTAAAGGTTTTCGGGGTTTTATGTCATCACGCCCCCTATCACCGCTCTTATGATCTATTACTTGAAACTTTAAATTGTTTAACCCATTCGAAAGGAGTATTTATTCGACACCCGATCTTTGATTATATACTAACATTCATTCCATGCTAAATTCAATTGCTTGATAGTATCCTGCACTAAAGTGCAGGCCATCCTGTTGAGTTAATAAAAAAAATGCGTTATTTATTGATTACTTTGTGAAGCATTTTTTTATTTTAATTTAAATTCATATTCTAATATATAAACCTCTCTCGAAGATTAACCATGAGATACACCAAATCAACCATTTTTAACCATCTTCTGTTAATAACTAACCAATAAATATTTATTCTCTGATCGAGATTTACCTGGGTGCTAAAAAGATTCAAACTCTCGATTCCTGTTGAAAAACGAATTATTCTGCATTTGGCTGATTATGTAAATTATCCGGGAGCAATTGAAGTGGATAATGCCATTACACAACAGGGTATAGCAAATGCCGTAAATATAAGATATCAACATGTCTCCAGAGCGATAATAAAACTCATACAGGATGATCATATATTTTTTAGAAGCGTTCACGTAAAAAAAGTCAACAGGAGAAAAAAAGCATATTTTTTATCGATAAAAGGAATTGCATACTCAAAAGATATAAAAAAGTGGTTCGATGATAAACCGGTATTTATTCGTAATCCGGACAATGAATTACGTGAGATCAGATTCTATGATCTGAAAAAGATATTGAAATTCAATATTAAACCCCTGGAAGCCTTCAGGTATGCATTTGACTCTGACGATGGAATTATAGATCTAAAACAAGTAATAAAAGAAAAGAAAATTACACATGTAGATCAAAGTGAAAAACAATATATCTTCATCTCATCCGTTATTCCGGAGATAGAGAATTTCTATGGAAGAGAAAAAGAATTGGATCGATTGAAGGCATGGATAAATGATAGGGATCTATACAAATTAATAATGATCCATGGAATGGCAGGAATAGGTAAAACCACTTTAACCTCGAAATTAGTTGGAGAATACAGAGGAAACAAACACATATTCTGGCATGATTGTAACAAGTGGGATACTAAAAGAAGTGTTTTATCGGATATTGCAGGATTTTTATCAAAGATCGGTGACGATCATCTAACATCATTTATTGATTTCAATAAACCATTGGATATAGAAAAGATAATGGATCTATTGGAAAATAAGATGAAACAAATTGATGCTATTTTCGTATTCGATGATTTTCACAAGATCAATGGAGAGCTGAAAACTCTTTTTGCCAATATGATTGAAATCCTTGATAGGGTTGATCGTGTAAATTTCATTATCTCGACCAGATATGTTCTCCCGTTTTACGAGCAACAAAAAGTGTTGATACGGAGATCGATTACCGAACTTGAGATCGCAGGTCTGGATTTTGAAAGCAGCAGTACAATTCTAAATAAAAAAGGCATTCCGGAAATGGATTATAAAAGAATATATTATTTAACTTCAGGCAATCCATTATTATTGGAGATTATCGAGTCTTATAAAAAGACAAAAAGATACATTTACGATGAAATTTTCTCGAATTTAACCAAAGAAGAATGCAAGATCTTGGAAATATTATCTATATATAGATCACCCATACCTTATGATGCATTGTATGTTGATAACACGACTTTACCGGAATCAATAGATGATCTTGTTAATAAATTGATCATTAAAGAGGCAAAGGATGGACAATATTATACCCATGATTTCATAAAGGATTTTTTCTATAAACGATTGAGCCCTTTCAAAAGATGTGAATATCACGAGATATGCGCACAATATTATCTGGATCAAGTGGAACCGAAAGATTATTGCGAGACAATTTATCATTTTATACGATCAAAGAATTATCAAACTGCAATAGAATTGGCTATCAAATATGCACAGAACATTATAGATCGGGGACTATCGGAAAGACTTTATGCGGTTTTGGCCGAAATATCCGAGTTCGAATTTTCTTTACAAAAATTAGAACATATTTTAATGTTGAAAGCAAGATTATGCTTTATAAACGGTAATTGGGACAGATCCATAGAATGTTATCACCAAGTGATCGGAATAAGCACCGAAACACATCAAGATGATATTGTTGCACAAGCAAATTGTGAAATTGGCCATATATTGGAAGAACAAAATATATTTGATAGGGCGTTGGCCCATTTTAAAAAGAGTTTAAAGATTTCAAAAAAGATCAATAATAATAGAATAACAGCCGAAGCAAAACGCGGCATCGGCAGGTATTATTGGCGAAAGAGTAAATATGATACTGCCGAGAAATATTATTTAGAAAGTTTGACGGCTTTAAAAAATTGCAATGACCCGAAATTAATCGGTTCATTACATATTGATCTGGGAAATATATATTTTGAACAATATAAAGTCATTCAGGCTTTTAAATATTATAAATCCGGCCTAAAGACATTGAAAAGATCTGATGACAATAACGAATCATTGAGAGCCCTTAATAATTTGGGTACAATTTGTTATGTAAATGGAAAGTTCAAAGATGCAATAAAATATTTTGAGCGGCAATTAAGTCTGGCGGAATCTATTGGGGATATAAGGGGTCTTGGATACGGATTAAGTAATATAGGGTGCTGCTGTGCAAAATCAAATCAAATAGAAAAAGCGAAACAATATATTGATCGAGCAATGGAATTGCCCGATATAATGAACAATGAAAATATCCTTTTTACGATCTATAGAACTTATGGATTGATCAATAAGTATTATAAAAAATGGGACGATGCAATTGACTACTTTAATAAGTCTTTGGCTATCATTAAAAAACTTAAGGTACCATTTTTTCTTGTAGAGACATTATTAGATTTTGGATTGCTGTATGAAGAAAAGTGCGATCTTGATAAAGCCCAAAAATGTTATCAAAAAGCCCATTCAATACAACAGAAGGTCGGGTTCAAAATGCCAAAACAATTAAAAGATAAACTTAATACTTATAATAAACAAGCACCTCCGGTAATATCACCATAATAAACAAGCATCCACGGTACTATTATCACCACCCATTTCCGGGGTGACCTTACCTGTTAGTTTTACGTAATATACCGAAGGACCCACAGAAAGCGTATCGGCAGTGTTGGCCGCAATTTGTAATGAACCTTTCTCTTCCCAGGCTCCATCACTGTTAGAGCCCCAGGCCGTTATTTCAATATCCTTATCGCCGTTCGATACGCCAAAAATTCGTTCTCTTTCATGGGGAGTATATTGCGAACCGATAATTTCTGTTTCCGAATCACTGACTTCAACGTTTTCTTCAACAACAATTGACATCAATAGTGCCTCCTTGGTTTATGTAACAGATTTTCATATTTAAATCTCTCTCAAATTTTAACCATAAAAAACACCAAATCAGCCATTTTTAACCATTGAAAAAAAAGGGGTGGGGGGCGAATGGGGAAAAAAAACAATTGGGTGGGTTATCGCCCCCCTTTCTTATGGGGTGAGTGAAACAATTAATAATAGAATATTGACTATTTATAATTTTACCCCGAAAATCAGTGAATATTTCCAGAATGTTCTATATGTCGTTGAGATTACGGGATGTTGTATATGTCGTTGGGATAACAGGATGTTCTATATATCGCTGGGATAACAGGATGTTCTATGTATCGCTGGGATAACAGGATGTTCTAAATGATGCTGGTATAGCGGGATGCATAAATGATTTAACGTAAATAAATCAAACATCTTAATAATAAATTGTAAAATAGAACATCCTAATAAAAAATCGAAATGTAGAACATCCTAATAATTAATTGTAACGTCAAACATCCTAGTAATTATTCGAAATATACAACATCTCAACACCCATTATTCAAGGGAATCTCACCATTAGCTCAATATTTGAAAACGCAAAACTTCAATAATACAATATTATTATTTTACACTACAGCAAGTATCAAACCACTCGATCTGAATGCCTTGCTCTTGTATAGCCCGTAACGTAGATTTGGACGGCAGTACCAAACCGTTTATGCCAGCGGAAATTGCACTCAACTCCAGGGCTTTTCCATAATCTCTAAATTCTTTGCTTTTTGGCCGCATGCAGCCCAGGTAAATGTTTTTCATGGCTGAATTTGCTCTTGCATATTTGATAATTTCTGTTACTTCTTCTATACTCGGTGGTTTGCACTGCTCCATTTTCGTACCTTTGGTCGGTATCAGAACGATGAACACCAATGTGCCAATATCCATTCCAACGAGCATGTCAATGGCATTGAATTCGCCCTTTATTTTGCCAAAATCCAATCCGATACAAATATGCGGCACGATCTCCGGAACATTTGCAGATCTAAGGGCTATAAGCGATCTTCTATAATCTTCCGGTATATTGTTCAACCCATAGACCTTTTTTATAGTTTCTGAACTGCCTATTATTTCCAAAGAAACAAAGTCGATCCCTGTTTTGGCCAGTTGTCGGGATTGCTCTTGCGTGACCAACCCCGTATGTATATTCAAAACAAGGTTCGTGTTCTGTTTTATCTGCTTCAATGCGTGAAGATACGGTTCCAGTATAACTTGACCGTTTATATCACACCCACCACTTATCAGTGCACCTAATGCACCGCGCGACTCCAACGCTTCACAATACACTATCAATTTATTTGGTGAGATTGCTGGCACCATATTGTTTATGTACTGGCCAGAACAATGTGCGCAATTAAGCTCACATTCACCTCCCGATAACGAGATGGCCGGAAATCGCTTGCCAGGGTTGAATAACTTCATCACTCTTGAAATAAATTATTCCTCCTTCGCCGGAATAACTGCCGAATCTTGTTTTTCCGCAAACCCAAGTCCTGCTACCGCCCCGATCAAACCTCTGTTTCCAGTAACATCCACTAACTCAATTCCTAATTTTTCGGCTAGACTTATGGTTTTTGCTAAAGTTACGACCTCCTTCCTCGCCAGCGATGAGAACTTGACCAATTCGTCATGTAATTCTATCCCCGACCAAAACGCCAGCGCGGTATGGTCGGAAAGGGTTAGTGCTTTGAACTGCCGGTAAAGTTCCTTTTTCAAGTAACTCAACTTCGCCGGACGAACTCCAAAGGTCAGGACGGTTGCGACACAGTTCGTGGTTCGTTCGGGCGCTTTCGGATACAGCTGGATAAGTGTATGATTTAAATATTCGATCCCATCTTGTTTACCTAGATGATATGCGATCTCGTTTGCCAGGCTCCAAGTCGCACCCGAACCGGCTTTATCGGTATCATCGACGCCCACCTGCAGTTTCAACATCTTTGGTAAGATCAAAGTAGCGGAACCGAGTTTATCACCGCCGCCTTCAGCATGAATTATTACACCGTTGACTTTATTGGCCAAGGCTCGGCACAATGATGTACCAACACCTCCACCGGCCAGACCCGTATAGGTAATATGTATCTCGTCATCGATCACATCCACTGCTTCGATCCCTGCCGAGGAATATGACGGTCTGAGGTTTAACTTACACTTACCAAGCTTTAACGTAAAAATATCACGAACACCGTCACGGTTTGCAGCTACAACCAGCTCGCTCGTCTGTTTATAATGATATACCGCCCAAGCCGCCGCACCGTAACAAGCATTTCGAGCATGATATTCATAGACCTGGATAAGGTTCTCATCCGGACTGGATACACCGATTATTTTTTCGAATGGCGAAACCCATGGTTTATCGCTGGTCCTTTTAAGGATATCATCATGTGATAACATAGATCAAAGGCTCCATTTTGTTAATATTTGTTTTATCTTCCCCGAATTAGAGGATAGCTATATTATTTTTCTTCGTTTATATCAAACCCTAAATCCAAAAAACGAAACCATACATAAAAATAGGATAATAACTTTGTTATATCTTATTTTTATTGGAGCTTAGAATTGTTATGATACTTCTATTATTCAAATCTCAATTCTAACCCTCCAAAGGAAACACCAAAACCAAAATCCTAAAGAATTTGAGTTTAGTGGTTAGGATTTCCTTTGAGGTTTGGATTTAGAGTTTGGGTTTTGTGCGCCTTATAGTTAATTATGATTTTTCTCTTTCTCCCTCGATCGGGAGAAGAATCTATTCATTTTATTTATACTTCCTTAATGTTATTTACGCCCAGTACCATTTCAACAATTTTCCAGAACTCTTCTTCCGAGACCTTTCCCTTAAACTCACCGAGAACTTTGATCTCCTGGAGTAGAGTTCTTAACTCCATGGGTGAAGCTTTGATATTTTTCTCTTCCAATCGTTTTTTGATATATGTCCCGCCCGTATGTTTTCCCATGAGCAAATGCCTGGTGTGCCCCACCATCTCCGGCGGGATGCATTCATAGGTAACCGGTTGATTCAATATTGCAGCGATATGCATGCCGGATTCATGAGAGAATACATTCTCTCCAATTAGTGGTTGGTGCAATGAGATCTTTAACCCGGCAAATTTATACACCATCTCTGCCAGTTCCTTTAGACCGGAAGTATCGATCTTCATATCATGGTTATAAAGAACTTTCATAGCAATGACAAATTGTTCCAGTGGCACATTTCCCGCACGCTCGCCAAGACCGCCCACGGTCACCGCTACAGCATTGGCGCCTGCTCCAACACCCGCAAGAGCGTTTGATAGAGCCAAACCGAAATCATTATGCAAATGTATTGCCAAGGGCATATTGAACTTATTTTTTATCTTACTCACGAGGTATTGAAGGCCCTCGGGCATTATACACCCAACCGTATCGGTAATTCCAATACGGTCAACCCCTGCTCGCAGTGCGGTAGAATAAAATTCTATCAATCGTTCCAGGTCTGTTCGAGTACTGTCTTCTGTGCTGAAATTTATTTTCATATCGTATTCTTTTGCATGGTCAAGAACTTCGGTCACACAATATAATAGCTCTTCACAGGTGTGTTTTAATTTATATTTTATATGTATGTCGGATGATGCAATAAACACCAAGGCCATATCCACACCGCATTCTGCTGCAATATCTATTTCATCTTTGCGTAATCGCGTCAATGCCAGAATATCAGCGGTTAAACCCTCATCCGCTATGAGCTTGACATTTTTCCTCTCCTCTTTCGAAACAATAGGAAACCCTGCCTCGATCTGGTGAACGCCTATTTCATCCAGTTTTTTGGCGATTGCCAGTTTTTGTGCACTATTGAATGAAATTCCCGGCATCTGCTCGCCGTCGCGGAGGGTAGTATCATACACCGTTACGGTCTCCGGCACCGACCGAGCCTTGACTATTTCATCTAAAAAATTATAAGGACTCACACACGAAGTAATTTCCTTTTTTTTCATGTCTATGTCTCGTTGGTATTTGAAAGCTCCTCAGATATCTCTATCTGGGAATTTAAATCTATCTATAATTATCGAAAAAGGAGTTTATAATAACGTTCTGCACTTTTTTGTTTTGATTGGATTGTCGACTAGTCAGTCAGTCGACCAGTCAGCTAGTCAGCTGGTCGACTAGTTAACTGGCAGACCAGCAGACCGATTGACCGATAGACCAACAGACTGGAAGACTGAAGAATGTACTTAACACTGCTTATTTCTGACCCCTGAATTGTGACCCCTTACCCCTGAATCTACTATTCAACCAACCAGCTTACTTTCTCCTATTTATTTGAAAACGCAAAACTTCAATAACGTTTATATAACGCGGTCACTAATGTAATTTTAATTCAAATCCATAAAAATTAATATTGCCCTTAAAAAAATTCAAAGTAGGAGATTGACATGGAACTCTATCATGTTGAAATTCTGATTTTCTCAGTTAGCCTAGCAGCGTCTATTATTTGCATGATCGTTGGTGTAGTGCGTGGCCTGATATCCGCAAAAGTATTGGGTGGGGGTGTTATGACCATGGTCATGACTTGGTTGATATTCATCGCCATTCTGATGGTAGCTTACAATTTGATATATTTCTTAGGCTTGGATTCAGATGTGGATCAGCTGAAAATTGTTGCAAATATAATTTTATTATTGGTCCCCATCTGCGCCCTCCGCATCATCTGGGGTTTTGCCGATTATGTTAAAGAGTTAAAAAAATTATCAGAGGGATAGAAACCGTCTAAATGATGCAGTCCAGAGTGTCTTATATGAACGGAGAAGGTTTTATATCATCAGTGGAGAACTATCTCATAACACTTGCACCAATTACAAAATTCATCATTACTAAACAAATGAAGGATCTACAATTGGATAAGGGTTCAATGACACCCGACGAGGCAATGACATTCATCAACCGAATGACCGAAGCACTCGTGATGTGTCTGGGTGAAGACGGTTCTAAGTTAGCCCGCAAGATCATGATCAAACAACTTAGGGAACATGCTCCTGATTATTTTGAAAAAACTGAAAACGGAGTAACCGTTTAATTTTTTTTTTATGATTTAGCTTTTGAAATTTGACTTTTAATAAAATGCATTTGTTCGTATTTTATTTGTAATGCATTTTTTTATTTTCTACTCTTAAAATTCCATGTTTTCGTACTATATTTATTCTTTATTAGATCTTGAATTATTTTTTCCTCGGCCTCGGAAAATCGGCCATGGTCAAATGTGACATCAAATTCATCTTGAAATGCGTACTTGATAGATCGTTTTAAATGGTCTATCTCGGGTGCGGATCCGCATTCTTTTTGAATAGATGAGGTATAGCCGACTTTTGGCTGTTTAAGTACACGATCTATCACATCCTGGTCAAGTGCCAGTATGATCGTGCCATGGATCAAATATACATTCTTTTTCTTCACCTGTGCCGAGCCTGAAACCTTTTTACCATTGACCAAGACATCGTTCGGCGGTTTATATGTTGCTTTGATATCGAGCATGCCAAGGGCCGAGATCAGGCAATTACACACACGCTTGAAAGAGTCTTTCACGTCATTTCCCAGGGCCTGTCTGGTGATGATACTGTATATGAGCTGGTGGCTGTCGGTATATATTGTCCCGCCGGCACTTGTACGGCGTACGATCGAAATTCCGTGCACGTCACAATAGTCTATATTTACATCTTCGGTTACATCCCGAAAATAACCCACTGAAACACCGGGTGGGCTGCGGCGGTAGAAATGAAGAGAATCCATGCCCTTATCCTGTGGACATGTAATCGCCAAGGCTTCATCGGCGGCGGTTACATAATAAGGGTGTTTCAGGTCAGTATCGATTACTCGCCAATACAATATGGGATCACCTTAAAGATTCGCATTGCGAAAAAAATATGATTAATCACCAACGTTTTCAAACTTCACCATTTCTATTTCTTTTCTACTTTCAAGCTCAAACTTTTGTTCAACCAAACTTTGTCCTTCATCCAATGGTTTAAAGACGATAGGTCCTGGTTCGGGTTCTTCTTCAAACTTAACCTGGCCAAACTGTTCTGGTTTTTGTTTTGGTTTAGTAGTACCGGCGGGTTTCGGTATTGCAAGAGTGGTAATGAAGGCGAGCAGAGCAAATATACAACCTACGATTGCCAAATACCAACCCATGGCAGGACCCCAACTTAGTTTTGTTAAATAGGGATCATCAGGGTCTGGTTCGGTGGCACCCATAAAAGATGTTTCTGGTCCATCTTCGGGTTCGTCATCTGAATCTGTATCTGTGTCCGCCGTTAATGCATTTGGGTGTTGCATCATAAAATAAATTGGTGTGATCAGACAGATAATAAAGGCAAGACAACCAAATAAAACCGCGATCTTTTTCATGCCCTTAAATAAGGCAAGAATAGCGGCAAGTATTAAAATAATGCACATCAACATGCTAATAATTGTGAGGGCCTGAATTATTTTATACAAGCCTGCAGTATTTTCAACATCCATTTCCTTTTCTTCTGCCTTGTCCCAGGTGACTGATATAGTAATATTGTTAATATTATCTTTTACTTCATATTCTGTTAAATAAAAATTGCCTTCAACATCCGTATCTCCAACTGGAGTTGATGATGCTTCAGCCTCCATTTTATACCAGGGCATGGTATATGCCGCACCCATCATTGCAATAGCTAGAATTGCAAACACTATGACTACCACCGGCACCATGGATCTCTTTACCTGTTTAGTGGCTTCGTCTTTATCTTTATCCTTGTCTTTGTCCAGCGGTGTAAATACAACGGTCCCCGCGATACCCGACCCACCATCGAGTTCTACCCGGCCTCCGGTTTGTGATAACGTTTCTTGCTGGCCTTTTCGTTTAACTGCGGCTCTGCGTTTGACCGCAATTGCCGATACTAGAATTATTATTATGATCAGAACTATACCGCCTAAAATGGCATATTTGTACATAGGTGTCAAATTAGAAAAACTATCCAGCAAACTCTCCTGGGTCTTCTCATCATCATCTTCCACCGCTGCTGCGGATACAACTATTTTCTTACTTGCCTGATTATTATCGGTATCACTTTCGGCCGGTGTAACATCAGAGATCTTTATGATGATCTCATGGGACCCTGTTCGGGCTTTCCAGGTAACTGCAACCAATACCGAGCCACCCTGGGGGATATTGACGACCACCTGACTGCCAATTAGATGAGATTTTTCAATGGAATCTTGATAGATCGATACACTACCCTCTCCCGCGGAACTACCCGAATTTTTAATTGTAACTGAAATATTGACATTATCACCATTTTTTGGCCTGGCTTTAGAAAATTTGATATCACCCGATTCAACCACCATGTCAGGTTGACCCGAGACCGTTAATTTCTTCGATATCTCACGTTCAATTGTGCCATCGGTAATGTATGCCGTTATTGAGTATACACCCGATTTCGACGGAGCAGTAATAGTGTACGAATATTCCCCATCTTCATCGGTTTTAGTTGACCATGACTTCTTTGTCTCGACAATTGTGATATCTAACGGTGTATTTTTCACCGGCACATCGGTATCATATTTGGCCGTGCCAGATACTGTGACCTTCTCACCAGGACCGCATTTATTTGGTTTTAGCTGCTCAGTTAGGTCGATATAAGTGGTTGGCCGGTTGTTTACCTTTACCATGACCGAATATTCGGAGGAATATTTATCGCCATCATAAGCACGAGCCGTGATGATATGGTCACCATCATTTACGCCTTTTGTATCCCACACATATTCCCAATCTACATGATCCTCGATGGCATCTACGATGACCGCCTCAGCCCAATTATCGTCATCGATCTTGACCTCAATTTGTTCCACCGAACCATCCTGGTCTGCACCTGTGCCGTAAACAGTTACAATACCCGCCACCGATTCGGCTTCATTCGGGATCGTAATAACCACGTTTGGCGGTTGGTTCACCTGATCTACAACATGAATGGTTAGATTGACCGGTTCGCTGATATCACGAGCGTCATCTTTGACCATTAAAGTGATATCATATTTACCGAGCGAATAGTATCGATGTTCCACAACCGAATCGGTAATCCAATCGGTTTCAGTGCTATCACCAAAAATATAATAGTATTCCTCGACCTCGCCATCGATATCATATGAACCCGATGCATCGATTTCGATGTCAGTATTAACGGTAGTATCCTCTGAATTGATCATTAATACTGCTATTGGTGGTGAATTAGTTATAGTGACCTTAATTTTATCGGAACCTGTTGCATTGCCATCATCAGTAACCGTGAGTATGACCTCATAAACACCATGCCGATCATAGGTATGTGTAACTATTTCGCCGTATTTGATATCTCGATTATCCAGGTCCCATGTATAGTTCACAATATTTCCGAACCTATCTGGGTCGGTTGAGTTAGAACCGTCAAAGACCAGTTCTTGGCCCAAATAACCTGTTTTATCTCCTCCACCATCGGCAATTGGTGCAGTATTGTTGACAAAGATCTCGATACGCTCGGAATCGTTAAATACACCATCATTGACCGTTAATTTTACCCTGTACGGGTTAGTATTTTCGTAAGTATGCATCGTGACCATGCCCGTACTGGTATTACCATCACCAAAGTCCCAGATATACGTAAGCGAAGCCTCTTCCGGGTCTGAAGAGCCAGAGCCGTCGAAGAGTATGGGCTCGCCAGCCGTAAATGTATCGAAGTTATTTGGTGAGTCGATATTAGCAGTTGGTGGTCTATTTTGGCCGCCACCTGTGCCAATTACGATAACAACATATGCAGTATCGTTTAACTCGCCATCGCTCACATCGAGTCTGATTATTGGCACCCAGGGTGTTGAATACACGTGGGTAGCTGTTACACCCGCGCCAGTCTCACCGTCACCAAAATCCCATTCATAGCTCAGTGAATCGTTGTCAGGATCACTCGAGCTTGACCCATCAAAATGCACAATTTGACCCATTTCATATGTCGCTGCATTCTCGGGTGAATCGATCACCGCCTCGGGTGCGTTGTTCTGGCGTGGGGCTGACCGAACCTGAGCCGCACTGAAAGTAGAAGTAGAGTAAGATAAAATAGATAATAGAAAAATAATTAGCACTATCCATATTGTAATATTTCGTGATCTTGAATTTGATTTTCTATCGTTCAAAATCTCTAGCCTCATAATTCCATTATATTTTCACCACTTTAAGTATTTTTTGTAAAAAGAAAAAAAATCGTGATGTAATTTTACATACAGAAAATGCACTTTTACAAGTAAGATTTAAATATACCTTAAATTAATATAATGACATCAGGATAAAACTGCGGTAATTCAATGTTACCGTGGTCACAGGGGGGATCAGCGTAGATTTTCTTCTACATTGGTCAGTTGGTTTCATACTTGGAACTCTGATAGTATTACCGTTCATATATTCCCGATGGATATATGATTACGACGCCCACAAGTGGATCCAGGTCCGCTGGGGACCTGTACCGCAAAAAGGGTCGGCACGCCAGTTAAATACCACGACTACCGAACAGGCTACAAAAGAGCTGTATCCGCTTACATCTTCCAGGTTTATCTTATATCACTTGATAGTTGCGAATTTGTGTGGCGTCCTGGCACTGTTGCCTGATGTGGACCAGATCTGGGGCGGAAATGGTATGGATCATGCAATCTGGGCAAATATTTTCTTCTTCCATACCAGTATCGATACTTTATCGGCCGGCACTGTTGATGCAGTGATCGGATATGCATTTATTGCGGCACTAATGGTCTGGTTGATCGTGGTATCAATAGCGGTTAATGCACAAATAGACAGGAAATGTGTCGAAAATACACTTTATTAATAAACTTTTATTTTTTGTGTTTTGATTCGATAGAATAATGATTTTAGTTCAATGAGATGGTCGACAGTCAGCTAGTCGTTTGGTCGGCTGGTCTACTAGTCAGCTAGTCACCGGTAGATTATGGGTTGTTGATAAGAATTGAAGAATCGAAAAATGAAGAAAAACTTTTAACTTTTCAATTTTCAATTTTATATAATAGGTAACAGCAAATTAATAGTACCAAAATTCTCATTACCAACTCACCATACCCTATTGACCTTGAATATTAATTATAATTTATGATTAGTTAAGTGGTTAAATTGATAGACGATTTCGAGTATCATTCACCCAAGAGTTTGTCGGAGGCGTGCAAACTTCTTAAGAAATATAATGGTAAAGCGCAGATCTTAGCTGGTGGCACCGATCTTATACCAATGCTGTACCACGGCCACCACGGCCGACGTGCACCGAAACACATGATCAATATCAAAAATATTCCCAAGTTAAACGAGATTTCTTTTACAGAAACTAGTGGTTTAACCTTGGGTGCGCTGGTGAGGTTCAACGATATCATTCTTTCAAAAACCATTCAGAACAATTATCCGATCTTGGTCGAGGTATCGAGCCGGATCGGTTCACACCAGATACGCAACCTAGCCACTATCGGCGGCAATCTTTGCAACGCGGCGCCATCTGCGGACTCCGCACCGATCCTGATCGCCTTGGATTCAACCGTAACACTTACCGGTCCAGGTTCCAAGAAACGTACTCTGCGCGTGGAAGAATTCTTTAAAGGCCCGGGCAAGTCAGCACTTAAACCGGGCGAAATACTAACCAGGATAACCGTACCTCCCATAAAACCGAATATGGGCATGGCATATGCGAAACATACCACTCGGAAAGCTTTGGAGATCGCAGTTGTTGGTGTTGCAGGCTTGGTACAGCTGGAACCGGATACCGATAAATGTATCGAGGCACGGATAGTAGTAGGTGCATGTGCGCCAACACCACTGCGCGTGCCAGCGGCCGAAGCGCTCTTGAAAGGAAAAATACTAAACGAACATAACCTGGATTCTGCCAGCGCCGCAGCCGCAGCTGCAACAGCGCCCATTTCCGATGTTCGTGGAAGTGCCGATTATCGCTATGATATGGTCAAGGTGCATTGCAAACGGGTATTAGAGTTGGCTCTACAGAGAGCAAAAGTACGAACAGATCTGATAAATGATGTCGGATCATGAAATTGAGGTCAAATAATGAAGTATAAGATCAAACTGGAAGTGAACGGTCAGACCCATGAGGTTTATGTCGGTTCAGCCATGACATTATTGGATCTACTTCGCGACGTGCTGGGTCTAACGGGGACGAACAGAGGCTGCAGTACTGGTGACTGTGGCGCGTGTACGATAATTATGAACGGTGACGCTGTTAATTCATGCCTGGTGCTTGCACTTGATGCTGATGGTGCAAAGATCACTACCATCGAAGGTCTTGCACAACAAAATGAACTGGACCCATTACAACAGGCGTTCATCGACGAGGGTGCGGTCCAATGCGGCTTCTGCACACCAGGGATGATCATGGTGGCCAAGGATTTCTTGGAAAAATTCCCCGAACCCACCGATGATGATTACAAGTCCGCTATCTCGGGTAATCTATGTCGGTGCACGGGATATGTCAAGATCGTAAAAGCGATCAAGAAGGTGGCAAAAAGTGCAAAAGAATAACGATGAGAAGGAAAATAAATATACCAATATTGGTAAACGCATACCAAAACTCGATGCAATTGAAAAGGTTACTGGTAAAGCAGTCTACCCGCAGGACATTAAGTTACCGGGTATGCTTTACGGAAAGATCCTATGGAGTAAACATGCACATGCGGAGATAATTGACATAGATACTTCTAAAGCAGAGGCGCTGCCCGGTGTTCTTGCAGTAATAACCGCCAAGAGCATGGTGCTGACAAAAATGGGCATAATCAAGGACAACCCACCCTTGAAGATCGATCGGGTCCGGAGTCTTAGGGACGAAGTAGCGGCGGTTGCGGCAGTTGATGAGGCAACTGCAGAACGTGCGTTGAGCTCGATCAAGGTCAAGTATAAACCATTACCCGCGGTATTCGACCCCGAGGCAGCGATGAAGCCCGATGCGCCGCAGCTGCATGCAGATGCAAAGGGCAATCGAAACATGCTACAATATTCCTTCGAGTACGGTGATGTTGGTGCAGCAAGAGAGGAGTCCGATGTTATTATTAAGCACCGTTTCAAACTTCAAAGCATGACCCATTGCTGCATGGCGCCATGTAGCTGTGTTGCTATATGGGATGTGACCGGCAGGCTCACAATGTACTCGCCCACACAGGTACCATTCCTGTACCAGCGCGATCTTGCAACCGTACTGCAGGTCCCAACATCCGATGTTAGGGTCATACAGCCAAAGATCGGCGGCGGGTTCGGACAAAAACTGGACATGTACCCCAATGAAGTTATCTGTGCTGTTTTGGCGAAGATAACGGGTCGGCCGGTCAAGCTCACCTATACACGCGAGGAAGAATTCCGGTGCACACCATCCCGCCAGCCAGCGATCATCGATATGGAGGTTGGTGCAAAAGCTGACGGTACGCTCACATTTCGTGATGTAAATGTCATACTCGATAATGGTGCATATACCTCCTGGGGCGCCACGATACCGTATGTTCTGATGAATCCGATCACATCATTATACAAATGTCAAAATATCAAGTTCAATACCGATATCATTTACACCAATAATATGTACTCTGGCGCAATGCGCGGTTACGGCAACCCGCAGGGGACGTTTGCACTCGAGAGCTTGATGGATATGCTGGCGGATAAATTGGGCATGGACGCGCTGGAGTTGCGGCTCAAGAACTGTAACCGGCCGCATGAGGTTACGCCGCAGGGCATGGAGGTAACCACCTGTGGACTGCGCGAATGTTTGGAGAAAGTCGCTGACCTGATCGATTGGCCCAACAAGCACGACCGGCGTGATATCCAGACAGGCACATTACGCCGCGGTGTTGGCCTGGCGTCATATTTTCATGTGGGCGGCGGCGCACGCGTGTACCGCTCGGACGGCTGCGGTGCGATCGTCAAAATTAATGATTTCGGACATGTGACGGTCATCACGGGCTCGACCGACATTGGTCAGGGCGCGGAGACTGTAATTGCCCAGATAGCCGCCGAGGAGTTAGGTGTACGTACCGAGGATGTCACGGTGATCAATTCCGATACTGCGATCAAGCCGTGGGATGTTGGCGCACATGCCTCCAGGACAACCTTCATCGCCGGTAATGCTGCACGTGCAGCGGCAGCAAAGGTTAAAAAGAATATACTCAAAGCCGCCTCGGAAATGTTGGGTGAAGTGCCAAAGAACCTGGATATAAATGACCGGATGGTGTATTTGAAAAGCGATCGGGGAAAATCAATACAGATAGGAAAGGTAATTCGAGCCACGCACTTTCGCGAGGATGGCAAAACATTCACAGGCGAAGCATTTTACGATCCAAAGACCGTGATGCAGGATGAACAATATCGTGGAAATATATCCGAGACCTATGGGTTCGGCACACAGGGTGTGGAGGTCGAGGTAGACCTGGAGACTGGCCATGTACGGATACTAAAGTTGGTGGTTGCATGCGATGTTGGCCGTGCAATTAACCCGCTGCTGTTAGAGGGGCAGCTCGAGGGCGGGGCGTTAATGGGCATCGGGTATGCATTACTGGAGCAACTGATCCTGGAAAAGGGTGAGGTGAAGAACCCGACATTTCTTGATTATAAAATGCCGACTGTGAAGGATGTGCCGCCCATGGAGATCGTACTGGTCGAAACGAACGATCCTGCGGGGCCGTTCGGCGCCAAGGGTGTTGGTGAGGCGGGTGCTATCCCGACCGCAGCGGCCATCGGGAACGCCATTGCGGATGCGTTGGGAACACGTATCTATGAGCTTCCGATGCTGCCCGAAGCAGTATTGAAGGCGATTAAAGCACAATTAAACGTTGATGAGTGAATGATGGGGATATTGGAAAATGCAAAGTGCAAATTGGAAATTTGAAAGTTACGGGGGTGTAAGAGTGTGTGAGTATGGGAGTGTGTGAGTCAAAACTTAGGTCATAGGTTATTGGTCATAGGTAATAGATCGAAGGCCATATATCCCTATCACCTATTACCAATGACCTTATTCTAGCACCTAGCAACTGACAATTGGTAGGAGTGTAAGAGTTATGGGAATTGAATATTACAAGCCAAAAATTGTGACCCCTGAATTGTAACCCCTGATCCCTTGAATTTATACTCAAAACTGTTTTTATCAGAAATAAGCAATGAATTATTGAATTGGCTCTCGGCCTATTTTTGTCAAGTTTTCCAAATATCGTTCCCTTCGCTTAATATATGCCCTGCTATCCGCACCAAACGGCACATACTCTGCCACTGCCCAGCCGTCACCGGCCAGGTCCAACTTGGTCTGGTCACCCAACCCTTTCAAGAGCCCGAACTCTACCAGGTCTTTTTGTTCGCTGGCATTTGTTTTCACCCTTTTAATGATCTCCGGGTCGTGGGTAGCCACCGAGAAGTGTCTTTCACTTTCCGAAAGCAGGTCAACACAGCTATCGAAGCGCTGTTGGGTCTCAGCAAAATCATCGGTATCACCCAGGTATGCACCCTTTACCAACCTGACCGTAATGTCATGGTCAAGTACTCGTTTTATATCGGAAGGTGTCCTGTCCAGGTATGCCTGGAGCGCTAAAGTCACATGATAACCCTTATCGGAGCATTCGAGTGCCGTATCGATGGTATGGTCAACCAATGGCGTGCCTTCCATGTCGAGCTCGATATTGACGTTCAGCTCTTCGGTCTCTTGGAAGATATGAAATAAGTTTTTTCGACTAAGTGCACTATCAAATAATGCTCCCAGGCTGGTTAGTTTCACAGCTAGTCCAGCATCTAAACCATTCTTTTCCAGTGCGTGTGCGCAGATCAAAATGGCTCGTGTGGTTTTTTCCACTGCCTGTGGGGTCTTTACATATTCACCCAAGATATCCAGGGTGCAACCGATTCCCTGGGCATTACGTTTTTCACACCAGTTCAAGGCAGATCTCAGGTCGGGAAGAACCCAACGATCTGTGACATCTAGCATTATAGTTAATAAGAATTTGATATAAAAAAGATTATGGGTTTATGGATGTTATGACAGGTCGGAACAATCATTTGTTAGGAAAGGGGAGGAGGACAACTCGGCTAAAATAATACTTATGGAATTGGAACAATTTTCCAGAGAAAAATTATTCTACATTGGAAAACTCTTCGACTTTTCCAAAGCTTCGATAATTTACTAACATAAATTATCTCGAGCTATAAATTCTTTTTTTAATTATGTAATTATATTCAGAATTTATACCCTTGTAAAAATTTGCTAAAGCAAATTGATAAGGCAAATTCTAAAAGTTAAAAGTGA
>JAEHCK010000231.1 GCA_020696345.1 Thermoplasmata archaeon
AACCAACCAATTCGAAATGAAGTGTCCCAAGTGTAAGGGTCAAAGTGTTCAGACAGTAGATTTCGATAAGATTGAATCCAAACCAATGATAGACGGTGACCCAATCGTTCCACTTACTGAACATCTTTCAGTAAAAATGAGACACATAACACGTTTACATGAATTGGAAGTGTACGAAACCGTAGAACAACTTAAAGTCGAACAAGAGTTATCAAAAGCCGAATTGGAAACAGAAACGGGTTTGTTCTTAGAAGCACAGACGATTGAAGAAATTATAACACCTGACGGCCCACAAGAATTGGAGTTTCCTCTTTTCGATAAGAAATACTTACTCGAAAACATACCACAACCACTATATCAAACGGTTGGTAAATGGCACGAAGAAAACAAATTCGGGCCTGAGTTAACGGTTAAGGTGAATTGTCCTCATTGTGAATTCGAAACAACTGAGGAGATCACCAATCTAAATTTTTTTTCATAAATAATTTGTTATACTTGGAAGGACAACTTTCCGATGTGGTCACGGCACAGTTTTTACTTGCTGAGTATGGAATAAGTATAGGTGAGTCAAATCAACTTGCAGTTTTCGAATTTGATGCTTTTTTAAATTTAGCTATAGAACGAGAACAAAAGAAAAATGAACAATTATCAGCAGATGCGTCTCGCTTAGCTTAAACGCTAAAGGATTAAAGTCTAAAGGGTGCTGAAACCCTTTAGACTTTTTTATTGGAGAAATATGGCAGACGACCTAAAAAATATTAGTAAAGGTATCACAGAGTTAGTAAAAGTTACCAAGACAGAGTTTGATAAACTTGCTGGAAAGGTAGGCGGTGAAATAACCGGCGTGATGTCAGATGAAATGAAAATGGTATCAGACCATGTTAAGTCTGGATTTGATTCATTCAAAAAGACTGGCAGCCAATTCTTATCATTCCTTACAAGCGGCGGTGGAGAAGGAACCAAAATAGCATGGCTGGGCTTAGGTCTTCAAAAGAAAGAAGTTAAACTTAGTAAAGAAGATTTGAAGTTACAGAAAAAACAACTTGGTATGCAGGAAGACATGCATTTCTGGGCGAAGTGGAGACATAAAGCAGGCCTGATATCGTTTAAAAAGATCGCTAAAGGTGGTCTGGCAGCTCTAATGGGACTGATCGGTATACCATTAATGTTGTTGGGTACTATCATCGGCGCACAGGTTGCTTTGATTGTTAAACCATTTGCGGTTATATGGAAACTTTTAAAATCAATACCGTTGCTTGGGAAACTTTTCAAAGGAGTAGGAAATTTATTCACGCATTTAAAATTACTTCTTCTTACTTCACCAAAGTTTGGTGGTTTTTTCGTTAAGTTAGGAAAATTATTCAAATTCTTCTCCAGGATTCCTTTGATTGGTCATCTTATAAAAGGTTTAAAATTTGGTTTCAAATCCTTATTCTGGCCATTGCAACTTATACTAAGTCTTATTGATTTTGTCAAAGGATTTATGGCTACAGAGGGATCCATATACGAAAAGATCAAAGGTGGTTTAGAGAATGTTGTAGTCAAATTCTTGGAATTCCCGGCAATGCTTTTGGGCAAAATGTGGGAATGGTTTCAGGTGAACTTTTTAGGTAAAGACCCTGCTTCGATTAATCAAGGTCAGGCAGCGGGAAACATTATTTTAGGTATTAAAAAAACGTTCCGGATGATATTCGAAGGCTGGGAATTAATCTTCGGTTTGATTGCTCCTTATCTCAACGATCTCTGGGATATAATTAAGGGATTAGATTGGAAGACTTTGAAAAAAACATTAATCAGTTGGGGTGATAGTCTAACTGGAATATATGCAGGACTGAAAGATTTTATTTTAGGTTTATTCGGTATTGATCCAAGTGGAAAACCACAGAAAAACACAACTCAATGGGAGCAGGACGAGATTAAGGCCGGCAGGGGTGGCTTTGCGGCAGAAACAAGACAAAAACGTTGGGAAAGTGATCAATTAAAATATGAAGGTAAATTAGCGGAAGCAAAAAAGATTGACGAGCTGATAGCGGAAATGAAAGAACTCAATAAGACCAACCGCGAACAATTAGAACAAGCGAAAAAAACACAACCTATATATGTCGAGGGTAAGGGTGGTCAACAAGATAGATTTTTACCAGCGGAAATAGCTGAAATGAAATCAGGAGAAAATGATTAAGATGGAGGAATGTAAAGTATGACAGTAACGGGTTCTACAAGAAACTATAAGAATAATTTTGATACCGGGTCAGGCAACCAACTTGATAGTTTGAAATTTGATAGGGTCAGTTCAACTCAATCGGCTCGTAAAGAGGTGATGAAACCTGATGCAAAGAAGATCATTCAGATTCCTGGAAATTTCTTTCCTCACGCATCGTTCACCGAAGCATTGTGGTTGAAGTTTACAGCTAAGGAGTTGAGATCAACTGGTACTGGTGGCCGAGGCGGCAATTTGAACATAGGAAAAACAGGCACCACCTTTAAATTCTTGGCACCTGAAACCATTATTGAATCACATAATCATGACTGGCAACCATATGCATCGATTCAGTCTAAAATTCTTCAAAAGGTTTTGGCATGGAAAAAAGCCGGTAGCGAGATCGGATCAATTTATAATAATCTTTCCACTCGAATTCACGACATGAATGGAAAGTTAGGTGCCGGTGCAGCTTTATCTCAGGCTTTAAGAAGTGGTTTTGATACAGACGCGCCGAAGTGGAAAGTTGATACACCATTAGCATATACAAATTCACAGAGAAGACAATGGCAGTTTACGTTTCAGTTAGCAGATGCAACCGGAGGCGGCGAGGTTATAGACGCGGTAAAACAGTTGATGAAATATGCCGCGCCAGCAGCTTTAGAGGACGAGATTGCTATTAAGTTTCCGTGGCTTTTCCAAATCGTCTCAGAACCGGAAGGATTGTTAGAAGCAGATTACGCTGCAATGACATCAATTCAACCATCATGGATGGCGCCTTATATAAAAGGTAGACCCAGTAGATGTGAACTGACATTATCATTCACCGATATGTCACCATTGTTTGAGAAGACAATCACACAAGGTGGAATAGTAAACGTTGTTACTGACGGCGATAAGCGTAAAAATGAAACAGACACCCGGGCTCAAATCACGGATGCGAATAGAGCCCGCGAAAACAGAGGTTTGTAAGGCCAGATAAAAAATGAACAAAATAGATGATCAACTCAAAGTAAAAAAACAGAATAACCGCCGTAGACAGGCATGGGTATCACTGGGAATGATGATTATATTAACGTTTCTCCTATTGTTTGTTGTACCGATAGAAAGGTTAAAGATTCTCAGTGACATAGCACCACTGATTTATATATCGTTTGCTTCAATAGTTGGGTTCTATCATGGAACCAGTGCTTATATGTCAAGGAATTAGGAGGAAAAATGTCAAAAAAAGTCATGGCAATACTAACAGGAATTGTTGTTTTATTCAGTCTTATAGGCGGTATATGGGCGTTTAATAACACATTCGCTACTAATGAACGGGTAGATAAAGATATCACACAACTTGAAATCGAAGTAGCAGGCGCAATTCAGAATCAACAAATAAAAAGTGACTACCAGTTCTATCAGTTTCTTTATGATAAAGCCACTCAGGATATGATGGAAATGAGAAGACAGCTTAGAAACAATCCTAATGATCCAATGTTACGTCAGGATTATTTAGATAAGA